>NZ_JBHYIK010000029.1:36237-83938 GCF_042739735.1 Amycolatopsis sp. NPDC059027
GCGGGGGGGCGGCTAACCCCCCCCCGCGGGGGCGTGGCCCCCCCTCTTGTCGGGGCTATTTCCCCCCCCCGTCTTCTCTCTACACCCCCCCTTCTGCTCACGCGGCGAGGGCGGCGGCGACTTCCTTGCGCAGCTGCGGGAGTTTGGCGTAGAGGCGGTCGCCGGGGCAGTCGGTGTTGTAGAAGTCGCGGTGGCCCTTGATCTCCGTCACCGGGATGCCGTACTGGCGGCAGATGTACGCGCAGAACACGACCAGCGATTTCCATTGCGCCGCAGGGGGTTCGACGGTCATGTAGGTGCCCTCGTTCTCGATCCCGATCGCGTTGTCGTTCTGCCCGGGACAGTGCGCGGCGCGGATCATCCGGTCACCCGCCCGCAACGCGTCGAGACTGCCGTGCCGCCCCTCCAGCCGGTACCCGCCGCGGCTGACGGTGAAGTGCTGGCCGGTGTCGGACCAGTGGTTGTTGTCCATGTGGTCGTGCTGGTCGTCCCTGGCGACCTGGAATGCGTGCGCCAGCGAGTAGTCGGTGCTGTTGGGACTGTCGATGTGATGGATCAGGATGCGGTTCGCGCGATGGGCGAGGGTGACGAGCGGGTCGGAGGGCGGGCGCGCGCCCCACTCCGCGCAGCTGTAGACACGCGGGGCCACAGCGGCGCCCGCCATCCCGGGCAGCAGCAACCCCGCGGCACTCGCGACGGTGAACCCGGCGGCGCCGCGGAGAACAGTGCGCCGGGAGAGGTCGAAGGTCATGCCGCACAGGCTGCGCGCGCGGCGTACACCTTTCGTACAAACGCCGGATCAGGCCAGATCGATACCCGCGGTGAACGGCCTGGTCAGCTCCAGCCGCCCGCCCTCGCTCTTCGCGATCGGCTCGTAGTCCTCACCGGACAACGCGAACATCGTGGCCGCCGCCGGTTCCTCGGCCGGATCGACCAGCAGGTAGTACGGAATCCGCCCCTCGGCGTACAACGCGCGTTTGAGCGTCCGGTCCTTGAGCTTCGTCGACCGTGACTCGATCTCGCACACCAGGAACACCTGGTCCTCGGTCAGGTAAACGCCGTCGAAACCGGGGTCCCTGCTGATCACCAGATCCGGCGCGACCAGCCGATCACCCCGGTGGCCGAGGACGATGTTCACCCCGGGAAGCATTTCCAGCACCGAGGGCACGACCGGGTGGAGCTGACGCTGCAGCGTCGAGAGCATCCGCTGGTGCCCGACGCGGGGCCAAGGGCTCACGAGCAAGGCCCCGTCGACCAGCTCGACACGCTGGCCCGTCGTCTGGTCCTCGGGCAGCGCGAGTACGTCGTCAAGCGTCCAGCTGTTGTCCAGGCCGACCATTTCGCGCCCCCTGTGCATGGAGACTGCCATGGTAGTTCACCTCCGCCCGTATTCGCCGTAACCGTCGTCGTCGTGTGTGACATTTCGGTCCTCTCCCCCTCTGGAAACAACCACACGGGGAGTATGCCGATGGGCACCGACAGTTTCGGAGGCTCAGGCGGAGGCGGGTGCCTTCCGGACGCCTTCGACCAGCTCGGCCGACAACGCGCGCACGCTTTCCGCGCCCGAAGACGCGGCCGTGACCAGCGCGGAGCCGACGATCACCGCGTCGGCGAACCCGGCCACCTGCGCGGCCTGCTCGCCGGAGCGGACGCCGAGACCGACGCCGATCGGCAGCTCCGTGTGCGCGCGGGTGCGGCGGACGAGGTCCTCGGCGTGGGCGCCGACCTGGGCACGGGCACCGGTCACGCCCATCACCGCGGTGGCGTAGACGAAGCCGGACGCCGCGGCGACGGTCTTCGCGATGCGCTCCTCCGAAGACGACGGCGCGACCAGGAAGATCCGGTCCAGGCCGTGTGCCTGCGAGGCGGCCATCCACTCGCCGGCCTCGTCGGGGATGAGGTCCGGGGTGATCATGCCCAGCCCGCCCGCGGCCGCGAGATCCCGCGCGAAGGCGTCGACACCGTAGCGGTGCACGGGGTTCCAGTACGTCATCACGACGGCCTTGCCACCACGCGAGGACACCGCCTCGACGACGTCGAAGAGGTGCTTGAGCCGGAATCCGCCGGACAACGCCGTCTCGGCCGCGGCCTGGATCGTCGGGCCGTCCATCACCGGGTCCGTGTACGGGACGCCGACCTCGACGAGGTCCGCGCCGCCGTCGATGGTCGCGGCGAGCAGGTCCTTCGAGCCGTCGACCGTCGGGAACCCGGCGGGCAGGTAGCCGACCAGCGCCGCACGGTTCTCCGACCGCGTCCGCGCGAAAAGCTCGTCCAGCCCGCTCACTGTCCCACCAGCCCGAAGTACTTGGCCGCGGTGTCCATGTCCTTGTCACCACGACCGGAGAGGTTGACCACGATCAGCCCGTCCGGGCCCAGTTCCCTGCCCAGCTCGATCGCACCGGCCAGTGCGTGCGCCGACTCGATCGCCGGGATGATTCCCTCGGTCCGCGACAGCAGCCGGAACGCGTCCATCGCCTCCGCGTCGGTGACCGGCCGGTATTCGGCACGGCCGCTGTCCTTCAGCCACGCGTGCTCGGGACCGACGCCCGGGTAGTCCAGGCCCGCCGAGATCGAGTGCGACTCGATGGTCTGGCCGTCCTCGTCCTGCAGCAGGTACGACATCGCGCCGTGCAGGTTGCCCGGGCTGCCCTTGGTCAGGGTCGCGCCGTGCCGCCCTGTCTCGACGCCCTCGCCGCCGGGCTCCAGCCCCACCAGCCGCACATCGGGGTCGTCGTAGAACCCGGAGAAGATCCCGATGGCGTTGGACCCGCCGCCGACGCACGCGGCGACGACGTCGGGCAGCCGTCCGGCCTGCTCGAGGATCTGCGCCCGGGCTTCCTGGCCGATGACGTGGTGGAAGTTCCGGACCATCGTCGGGAACGGGGCGGGGCCCGCGGCGGTGCCGAACAGGTAGTGCGTGGTGTCGGCGTTGGTGACCCAGTCGCGGAGGGCCTCGTTGATCGCGTCCTTCAGCGTGCGCGAACCGGTCTTCACCGCGACGACCTCGGCGCCGAGCAGCTTCATCCGCGCCACGTTCAGCGCCTGCCGCTCGGTGTCGACCTCGCCCATGTAGACCACGCAGTCCAGGTCGAGCAGCGCGCAGGCGGTGGCGGTGGCCACCCCGTGCTGCCCGGCCCCGGTCTCGGCGATGACCCGCTTCTTGCCCATCCGCTTGGTGAGCAGCGCCTGGCCGAGCACGTTGTTGATCTTGTGGGACCCGGTGTGGTTCAGGTCCTCGCGCTTGAGAAAGATCCGCGCGCCCCCGGCGTGCTCGGCGAAGCGCTTGGCCTCGGTGAGCAGCGACGGGCGGCCCGCGTAGTCCTTGAGCAGGCGCTTGAACTCGTCGACGAACTCCGGGTCGTTCCTGGCCTTGTCGTACTCGGCGGCCACCTCGTCGACGACGCCGATGAGCGCCTCCGGCATGAAGCGGCCGCCGTACGGGCCGTAGTACCCGCGTTCGTCCGGATCGTGCTTCCCGTGCTGCTCGTCGGTCACCGGGAGGGCCTCGGGCAGGCGGGGTGCGAACCGGCGGTGACCAGCTTGACCAGCGAACCCTTCGGATCACCGGAGGCGACCAGGCCCTCGCCGACGAGGACGGCGTCCGCGCCGTGCCCGGCGTAGGACATCAGGTCACCCGGGCCGCGGACCCCGGATTCGGCGATCTTGTACACGTCCATCGGCAGGCCGGGAGCGAGCCGGGAGAACACGTCCCGGTCGACCTCGAGGGTGTGCAGATTGCGCGCGTTGACGCCGATGACCTTGGCACCCGCCTCCAGCGCGCGGTCGGCCTCCTCGGCGTTGTGGATCTCCACCAGCGCCGTCATCCCGAGGGATTCGACGCGGTCGAGCAGCGCCAGCAGCGCGTTCTGCTCCAGCGCGGCCACGATCAGCAGCACCATGTCCGCGCCGTGCAGCCTGGCCTCGTGCACCTGGTACGGGCTGACGATGAAGTCCTTGCGCAGCACGGGAATGTCGACCGCGGCTCGCACCGCGTCGAGGTCGGCGAGCGAGCCGCCGAACCGGCGCTGCTCGGTGAGCACGCTGATCACCCGCGCGCCGCCGTCCTCGTAGTCCTTGGCCAGCGACGCGGGGTCGGGAATGTCCGCGAGCGCGCCCTTGGAGGGGCTGCGCCGCTTCACCTCGGCGATGACGCCGATGCCGGACTCACGCAGTGCGCCCAGCACGTCCCGTGGCGCCGGGGCCTGCGCCGCACGGGCCTTCAGTTCGTCGAACGGCAGCGCGGCCTCGCGCTGGGCGAGGTCCTCCCGCACTCCGGCGACAATGTCCTCGAGCACGCTCACTGGCCACCCCCGGCCACTACCGCACTCACCGGTGTATTCGCAAGGTCGCTCACAAAAACCTTCCCCTTCCCGCCGAAAAGATGCTAACCCCCGCACATCGGCCGACTTATCCCGGGTACGCGCGTTGCTCCGAATGCCACACCATGAAGATCACCTGTTCGCGGTGGGGTCCTCACCCTCCGAAAGCGCCTCCCACAGCTCCGTGTCCGGATCGGGCGCCTTCCGCTTGGCGCCGGGAGCCGAGTACCGGGCGCCGAGCCGGGCAGCGCTTCCCGCGCCCTTGATGGCTGCCAACCCGCCGACGGCGACGAGAATTCCGCCGAGCGCGGCCAGTCCCCTGCCGATCAGCATCTGGGACACCGGGAGCCCGTCGGCGTACCCGCCGAACCGGACGCCGTCGACCGCGGCCCACACCCCGGCGGCGCCCGCCAGCACCAGCAGCACGCCGAGCACACGCCGGGCCCAGCCGCCGGTGGCCACCACGCCCGCGACCCCGGCCAGCGCGAGGATCGCCAGCGGCACCAGCGAGACGGCGCGCTGATCGCCTTTTTCGGTGTACAGGACGGTGCCGCGCACGCCGCCGTCACGGAACTCGGCGAACCAGACCAGCCGTGACGCGCCCCACAACGCCAAGGCGCCCAGCAGGAGCGCCACCACGATCGTCCACAGTGGACGACGTGAGGGAGCGGAGGGCGGGAGAGACTCGGGGGGTGGGCCCGAAGGGCAGGGGGGCGGGGATGACACGGGGGGTGGGCCCGAAGGGCAGGGGGGCGGGGATGACTCAGACACGGGCGGAGTCCTCGGCCGGGTCCAGCTCGCCCGCGGGCACCATCGTCTGCGCCGCGGCGACCGCCGAGAGCACCGTGCGGGCCTTGTTGAGCGATTCGGTGTCCTCGTAGTCGGGCACCGAATCGGCGACCACTCCGCCCCCGGCCTGCACGTACGCGACGCCGTCCCGCATCAGCGCGGTGCGGATGGCGATCGCGGTGTCCGCGTCGCCCGCGAAGTCGAGATAGCCGACGACACCGCCGTACAGCGCGCGACGGGTCGGCTCCAGCTCCTCGATCAGTTCCATCGCCCGCACCTTCGGCGCCCCGGACAACGTTCCCGCCGGGAAGCAGGCGGTGACGGCGTCGAAGGCGGTCTTGCCCTCGGCCAGCTCGCCGGTGACCGTGGACACGATGTGCATGACGTGGCTGTAGCGCTCGATCTGGAAGAAATCGACCACCCGCACGGTGCCGGGCTTGCAGACCTTGCCGAGGTCGTTGCGGCCGAGGTCGACGAGCATCAGGTGCTCGGCGCGTTCCTTCTCGTCGGCGAGCAGGTCCTTGGCCAGCTGGGCGTCCTCTTCGGGATCGGCGCCGCGCCAGCGTGTGCCCGCGATCGGGTGCGTGGTCGCACGGCCGTCGCGCACGGTCACCAGCGACTCCGGGCTGGAACCGACGATGTCGAAGCCCTCCAGGCGCAGCAGGTACATGTACGGGCTGGGGTTGGACGTCCGCAGCACGCGGTAGACGTCCAGCGCGTCGGCGCCGGTCTCGATCTCGAACCGTTGCGACGGCACGATCTGGAACGCTTCGCCCGCCTTGATCGCCTCGACGGCCTTGTCCACCGCGGCGTGGAAGTCCTCCTTGGAGCGGCGGCGGACGAATTCCGGCGCGGGCCGGTCGAAGGTGGCCACGGTCGGCGGCGCCGGCACGCGCAGCTGTTCGGTCATGGCCGACAGCCGCGCCAGCGCGTCGTCGTACGCGGCGTCGACGCGCTCCGGCGAGTTGTCCCAGTTGACCGCGTTCGCGATCAGCGTGACCGTGCCCTCGTGGTGGTCGAACGCCGCGAGGTCGGTGGCCAGCAGCATGGTCAGCTCGGGGATGTCGATGTCGCGCTCGGCCAGCTCGGGCAGCTTCTCCAGCCAGCGCACCGCGTCGTAGCCGATGTAACCGACCATGCCGCCGGTCAGCGGCGGCAGGCCGGGCAGCGGCTCGGTGTGCAGCGCCTCGACGGTCTCGCGCAGCACGGTCAGCGGGTCGCCCTCGCTGGGCAGGCCGACCGGCGGGGTGCCGGTCCAGACGGCTTCACCGTCACGCACGGTCAGCGCGGCCGGGCTGCGGACGCCGATGAACGACCAGCGGGTCCAGGACGCGCCGTTCTCCGCGGATTCGAACAGGAACGTGCCCGGCCGGTCGGCGGCGAGCTTGCGGTACACCCCGAGCGGGGTCTCGCCGTCCGCGAGCACCCGGCGGACGACGGGGATGACCCTGCGGTCCTGGGCGAGGTCCCGGAACTGTGTGCGGCTGAGGCTGACCGAGCCGAGCCCGGCTTGTGCGGCGACCATGCGGTTCATTGTGCTGCACCGTGTCCGCGGCGCCTGCGGCGGGGAGTAATTCAGCGAACGTTGAATTCGGTGTCCGCTCCGGTCATGATGGAGGGGTGAGCACCGAGGACAGCACAGTCAACCCGGACACTACCGCGCGGCGGCGCGGCCGCAGGCCCGCCGGACAGGACACGCGCACCGCACTGATCGAGGCGGCGCGCGCGGTGTTCGCCGAGAACGGCTACGACGGTTCGACCGTGCGTGCCATCGCCACCCGCGCCGGGGTCGACGCGGCCATGGTCAACCACTGGTTCGGCAGCAAGGAAGGCCTGTTCGCCGACGCCGTGCTCAAACTGCCCTTCTCCCCGCACGAACTGCTCGAACGCCTCCGCGACGGACCGGACGGCGAACTCGGCGAGCGCATCGTCCGCACCTTCCTCACCCGCTGGGACGGGGCGGGCGGTGACACCTTCCAGGCGCTGATCCGCAGCGTCGCCGGGCACGAGCAGGCGGGCCACGTGCTGCGTGACTTCTTCCAGAAGTTCTTCACGAAGCTGATCGCCTCGGCCGGCTCGGACCGTGTCGAACTGCGCACCGCGCTCGCCGCGTCCCAGATGGTCGGGATGGGCATGATCCGCTACATCGCGAAGTTCGAGCCGCTCGCGTCGGCGGAGATCGACACGCTGGTCACCGCGGTGGCGCCGAACGTCCAGCGCTACCTCACCGGCGACCTCGGCCTCTAGTCCGCTCGTTTCCCCCGGGACCGGGTATACGCGGGGACGGCATACGGCGTCTTCCGCCTCCTGCCGTGCGGAAACACCACGACCATGCGCTGGTCCGCGCCACCGACCAGCACCCGGCGACTCCCACCGCCCTCCAGCCAGGAGGCACCGTGGGTGGAGAACACCGTGCCCAGCAGGAGACGGCCGCCGTCGCGGAACTCGACATGGATGTCGGCCGGTGTCCAGTTCCTGCTTCCCCTCCTGTTTTCGTAACCCGGGCGTACCACTGCGGACGCGGCCCGCCAGCCGGTCCGCCGCACGGCCCGGTACCGGCGCCGCCAGCCGCTCGCGGCGACCACGGACCACGGGACGGCCACGAGCGCCGCGATCGCGGAGACGACAAGGCCGCCGAGCACGAGCTGGTCGTCGTTGCCCTCCCGGAGGGTCCGGACGCGCCCGGGGTCCGCGGGGTCGTAGACCACGGTCAGTGCCTGCCCGGCGACGTAGGCGTCCGTCCCGTCCCGGACGATGGTGGCGGTGCGCACGGTCCCGCCCGCCAGGTAACTC
Source organism: Amycolatopsis sp. NPDC059027 (assembly GCF_042739735.1). Taxonomy (NCBI): domain Bacteria; kingdom Bacillati; phylum Actinomycetota; class Actinomycetes; order Pseudonocardiales; family Pseudonocardiaceae; genus Amycolatopsis; species Amycolatopsis sp. NPDC059027. Next base: position 44,139 of record NZ_JBHYIK010000029.1, read on the forward strand.
ACCTCCATCGTCGGAGTCCCTTTCCGGGGGTTGTGGACGCTCAGCACGGAGCCGGAGACGCGGGTGCCCGTCGCGAGCAGCCGCTCCGCCGCGTCGATTTGTGCGTTCATCCCCCAGACAGCTCCCGCCAGCACGGCGATCCAGAGCAGCACGACGGCCATCGCGCGCCACGACAGCGCCCTCAGCCGGCGGGTCTCCACGTCCGGGTCGATCCCGTCCGTGGTGAGGTGATCCGGTGGCGGCGGCGGAACGCGTGCCGCGGAGCCGGACGGCCTGCTCGCGACCTCGCCGCCGTCGCCGTATCTCCAGGCTTGGACACCAGTGAAGACCGCCGAGAACAGGGCGGTGAAGGCCAGCAGGAGCTCGACCGGCGCGGCGCTCGGCTCCCACGGCTGGTCGTGCGTGGCGAGCGTCCACGTCGCCGTGGTGGCAAGCACGACGAACACCAGCGACGACACACCGCAGGCGACGGCGTGGACCAATCCGTTACGCCGATTGCCCCGCGGCCCGGCCTGCTCGTCGAACCCCAGCCCCATCGCCCCAGCGTACGGCCGTGTTTTCCTTGATCACCAACAAAAAGGCGTAACGAAGAGCACGGGGCGGTGAGGCAACCGGACGCCGCGTTCGCGCGTGTCAGTCGTCGGCGAGCAGCAGGCGGTCGTCGGTATCGAAGCAGGTGCGAGTGCCGGTGTGGCAGGCCGGGCCGGTCTGGTCGACACGGAGCAGGACGGTGTCGCCGTCGCAGTCGATCCGCACCTCGCGCACGTGCTGGACGTGCCCCGAGGTCTCGCCCTTGACCCACAGCTCCTGCCTGCTGCGCGACCAGTAGGTGCCGCGGCGCGTGGTCAGCGTGGCTTCCAGCGCCTCGTCGTTCATCCACGCCATCATCAGCACGTCGGACGTCGAGTGCTCGACGACGACCGCGGCGATCAGGCCGTCGGCGTTGCGTTTCAGGCGCGCGGACAACGCGGGATCGAGACTCACGCGTCCGCTCCGAGCAAATACCGCCGCAAGGGCATCGAGTTCAGCAGGACCCCGGCATAGACGTACCCGGCGAAGAGCACCCCGGAGACGAGCTTGATCCAGACGAGTTCGGCGGCGAGCAGGACAAGTGCGTGCACCAGCGCGAAGATCACGACGACGGCGAACCCGCCGTAGCGGGCCGTCGGCATCTTCAGCGCGAGACCGGTCACGACGACACCGCCGAGGATCAGCCCGGTGACCGGGAGCAGGAAACTGCGCAGCGACGAGCTCGGAGCGAACATGAGGACGAGCACCTCGGCGCCATAGGCCAGCGCGAGCCCGAGCAGCAGCGCGGCGGCGACCTTGACCTCGACCGGCGCCTTCCAGGACTTCGGGATCACCGGACCACGACCCCGCCGGTCCGCAGCGCGTCCTTGACCTCGCCGATCTTCAACTGTCCGAAGTGGAACACGCTGGCGGCGAGCACGGCGTCCGCCCCGGCCCGCACGGCGGGCAGGAAGTGCTCGACCGCGCCGGCGCCGCCGCTGGCGATCACCGGCACCCGGACCGCCTTGCGCACCAGCTCGACGAGTTCGAGATCGAAGCCGTTCTTGGTGCCGTCGGCGTCCATCGAGTTGAGCAGGATCTCCCCGACGCCGAGTTCCTCGCCGCGCGCGGCCCACTCGACGGCGTCGATGCCGGTGCCGCGGCGGCCACCGTGCGTGGTGACCTCGAAGCCGGACGCGGTCGGCTCGCCGCCCTCGGGCACGCGCCGCGCGTCCACCGACAGCACGATGCACTGCGCGCCGAACCGCCGCGAGGCTTCGCGGAGCATCTCCGGGCGCGCGATCGCGGCTGTGTTGATGCTCACTTTGTCGGCGCCGGTCCGCAGCAGCCGGTTGACGTCGTCGTTGGTCCGCACCCCGCCGCCGACGGTGAGCGGGATGAACACCTGCTCGGCGGTGCGGCGGACCACGTCGAAGGTGGTCTCGCGATCCCCCGAGGACGCCGTGACGTCGAGAAACGTGAGTTCGTCGGCCCCTTCCTCGTCGTAGCGACGGGCCAGTTCGACCGGGTCGCCGGCGTCGCGGAGGCCGGCGAAGTTGACGCCCTTCACCACGCGTCCCGCGTCGACGTCGAGACACGGGATGACCCTCACCGCCACAGACATACCCGCCAGCGTAGTCATCGGCGGCCGGACGAATCGCGGGCGGGAGGCATCAGAACGGGGTGCTCGCGCGTCTGTAGGTCGGACACCCCATGGCGGAGAGGAAAACCGTGCCCGCGAGCTTCGACGAGTTCGTCGCGGACCGCCTGGACGGGCTCCTGCGCTACGCGACCGTGCTGACCGACGATCCGGACCTCGCGCAGGACATCGTGCAGGAGGTGCTGCTGCGTGCCCAGCAGCGCTGGTCCACGATCGACTCGCCGCCGACGTACGTGCGGCGCATGGTCACCAACGAATACCTGTCGTGGCGGCGCCGGGCGGTGCGCCGGAGCGTCCCGTCCTCGCCCGAGGTGCTCGACGCGATCAGCCCGCCGGTCTCGGACCACACCGACGCCTACGACGAGCGGGACGAGATGCTGGCGCGGCTGGCCGAACTGCCCCGCAAACAGCGGGCCGCGCTCGTCCTGCGGTACTACGAGAACTACTCCGACGCCGAGATCGCGAAGGTGCTGCGCTGCCGCGCTTCGACCGTGCGCAGCCAGATCTCCCGCGCACTGGCCACGCTCCGCGCGTCCGTTTCCCCGCGCCCCGCCGCACTCACCACCGGAGCCAGCGAATGACCCCGCCCCGCGAGCTCAGCGAGCACGAGATCGAAACCCTGCTGCGGGAGAGCCTCGATCACCTGGCCGCCCGCGCGCCGGACAGCAACGAGGTCCGCAACGCGCTGGCCAGAGCCGCCCAGGAACGGCCGCGGCGCCGGTCGCGCCTGGCACTCGCCGGGGCGATCGCCGCGGCGATCGCCATCGTCGCCGGGATCCCGCTGGCCACGAAGTCCATGATCGGCTCCGGGGAGCAGGCGGCGACCCCCGCGTCCGCCGTGTCCACTTCGGACAAACCACTGCTCCAGTACGCCCCCGGCTGGCTGCCGGACGGGTTCGCCGAGCAGTACCGCGCCGCGGGGCCCGGCATCGTCCCGCAGGTGCGCCGGTGGGCCGCGGGGCCCAGCGAGATCGTGCTCTCCGCGTACTCGACCGACGATCCGGAGTGGTCGCAAACGGCGCTGCGCATCGCGGCGCTGCGCGACCAGGTCATCGTGCACGGCCGCGTCGGCATGGTCACCGGCGACACCGGGGCCGCCGCGCTGCTGACCTGGATGGCCGACGACCACCACGTGCTGACCGCGAAGATCGCCGGTGTTCCCGAGGCGCGCCGGGTCGCGCAGCGGTTCGCGGACTCGGTGAGCGGCGGCAGGTCCGTGCTCGTCCGCGGCGAGGCCCGCCTCGGGCCGCTGCCCGCCGGGCTGCGTGAACAGGCCACTGTGGTCCAGGGCACCGCACCGGCGACAGGCAGCACGGAACTCACCGCCGCCGGACCGGCCGGGGCCGTGCTGCGGGTCGGCGTCGGCCCCGGCTCCCCCGGGCTCGGCGGCAGCACGCCGGTGCCGGTGCGGGGCACCGAGGGGCGCTACGTGCCCCAGCGGGAACGGGACGACGCGCTGGTCGCCGTCCGGCTCCCGTCCGGACGGTGGCTGACCGTGTCCGGCAGGCAGTCCCGGGAGACGCTGACCGCGGTGGCGGACGCCGTGGTGCTCGACCCGGCGCCCGACTACCGCTGGCTCGGCTCCTCCTGAGTCCTTTGTGGACCGCTACCAGCTCATCGACGGGAACCAGATCACCCCGAGCCGCCCGAGCATGCGCAGATCCCAGTAGAGCAGCGTGAACGTGCCCGCGACGAGCAGCGCCGCACCGGTGACCGTCGCGACGCGGGCGGGTTTCGCGGTCAGCCAGCGCTGTACGCGGCCGCGGGTGGCGTGGGTGAGCAGCAGGAACAGGACCGCCATGAGCACGATGTTGCCGATCGACTGCAGCGCGAACGCGGCGGCGCCGTAGAGCACGTTGTGGCTTTCGGCGGCGTCGCGGAACATGATCCGGAACAACGGATACGGCCGTCCGATCAGGAATCCGCCGATCAGCGCGCCCATGAGGACCAGCGGCGCCGCGGGGAAACGGCGGCCGAGCGCGCCGAGCGGGTTGCCGACGACACCGAGCGAGGTGAGGCCGAGCACGATGAACACGAGCCCGATCACCCCGAACACGATCATCGACTGGAGGCTCCGGCCGGACAGGCCGCCGGTCTGCGTGGTGGAGAACTGCGGCATCCGGGTGCCTACCAGCGCGACGACGACGCCGTAGACCACCGACACGGTGAGCATCCCGGCGGCGATCCAGCCCAGCGGTTTCAGCGTGGCGCGGAATCGGCGTTTCCCGCTGTCCGCCTGGCCGCCCACCAGCGGTGCGACGGCGCCGAACGCGGCGATGTTGCACGCGGTGAACGAACCGGCCAGCCCGGAAACGAACGCGAAGAGCGTCCCGGCCAGCACTCCGCCGATCGGCGTCGCCTTCGCGTCGTGCCCGAGGAGCGTGTTGGCGACGTTGTCGCCGATCACCTTGTCGACGAACGGTGCCGACCACACCATCGTCAGGACGAGCCCCGCCAGCAGGGCCGGGACGACGATCCGCGCCCGCCGCACCGGATAGGGCCCACCGGCGAAGCCTGCCGCGCGAGGATGCGACGGAACGTGTTCGGTGACGGACATGGATCCTCCCAGCGTCACAGGGACACAACAGGAGAAATCCTCACGCGCGCAGCCGCGCCCCGCGCCCTCCGACCGGCCTATGCTTTCGTCACCCGCACTGCTCCGACCGCCCAAGCACGCGAGTTCTCCATCCCATCACGCGAGTTCCGCCCTCGATCACGCGAGTTCCGCGTTCGATCACGCGAGTTCCCCGTGCAGAAGTGTGCTGAAAGACGCCGTGCCGCTGGGAGATCACTCCGGCGCGGCACCGACGGCGGCGATCCGCGGCAGGAACAGCACGTAGAGCGCGGCGGGTTTCGCCGATCCCCAGGTCTGCTGGGCGAGCACGGCGAGCCGGTCGTGCAGGATCTCGCCGAGTTGCTCCTCGGTGTAGGCCTTCGGGTCGTCGCACCACAGGTGGACCTTCGCCCCCAGGTTCGCGGGCCCGGAAAGCGTTGCGCCGTCGACGAACTTGTCCGGGGTCCACCGGTCGTACATCGCCGCGGGGCCGGCGTTGAACAGCGATCCGGCGCCACCCGTGGTGAAGTAGGTCGGGGTGAACGCTGCGTTCGCCACGCGATGTCCGGCGTCGGCCAGCTGCCGCGCGGTGAACGCGGGTCCCGTCCACGGGAGCCCGAAGGCGCCACTCGCGGACCAGTGCTCGACCACGACGTCCGGGTGGACGGTGACAGTCGCCCCACCCGGTTTGAGCCCGTCGTTCCACATGCGCGTGGTCTTCCCGGCGGCACGCACGAGATCGTCGGCCCAGTTGACGAAGCCGTGGTAGGCGTCCTTGCCGGTGGCGTCCAGGCCGTAGTGTGCCCGCGCGTATGCGGCCAGCTGGGGGTAGGCGTCGTAGTCGGTGACGTACTCGTCGGCACCGATGTGCCAGTAACGGCTGGGAAACAGCGGCAGGTACTCGGTGAGCAGATCCCGCATCAGATCGTAGGACGCGGGTTTGGCGAGGTCGATGAGCCCGTCCCGCGTCTTCCCGTCCGATGTGGACAGCCGGAGGCCGGGATGCGCGGCGAGGATCGCGGTCATGTGCCCCGGCATGTCGATCTCCGGCACCACCTGCACGTGATACCGCGCGGCGTAGGCGATCAGGCCGGTGATCTCGGCCTTCGTGTAGTGCTGCGGCGAGACGATCTCCGGATGTGACGTGCTTTCCAGCCGGAAACCCTCCACATCGGACAGATGGAGGTGCAGATGGTTCAGCTTGAAGTACGCCATCGTGCGGATCCGCGCACGCAGCCACGGCAGCGAGAGATACCGGCGGCCCGTGTCGACCATCAGCCCGCGTTCGGGGTACTCCGGCCAGTCCGCCACCGTGCCCGCGGGCAGGGTGTGACGCCGGCGCAGCCACTGCAGCACCGTCCGGGTCCCGGCGAACACGCCGTCCCCGGAGGCGGCCTCGATCCGCACAGCCCTGCCGACGGTCAGCCGGTACCCCTCGGGCGGCGCCGGGACGTCGCCGTGGAGTAGTTCCAGATCGCCGGGCCGCACCTCGCCACCGGTCACGGCTTCGACGGGAATCCCGGTGAGGGAACGAAGATCGGCCGCGAACGTCGCCGCCACACCGGCCAGCGACGGCACGGCCACCACCCGCGAGCCCGGGGCGAAGATGTAGCTTCCCGTCCCGGCCGTCCACTGCCGGATCGCGGGGACCGTGACCGGCGCCTGCTCCGCGAACGCCGTCACGGGGCTCACCATGGCGCCGACGGTGGTGAGGACCGCGACGAGCGCGCCCCTCCTCGCGACCTTGGCGCGCCACAACGCGCCCCGCGCGAACCGAACCGCATCGCCCATGCCGAGCCCTCACGCCGGCGCGCGGCCCACCGTTCCGCGCGCGAATCGACCACGCAAGCTGAACGAAACTGACAGCAGATGGCCAGTATCGTGCACGATCACGCAGACCACAAGAGGTGCACCCGCCCTGCGGCTACGGTGTCCACATGGGATCGGAACTCGCCCGCCTCGCCGCGGAGAAATACGTGGTCGTCACGACCTTCCGCCGCACCGGGGACGCCGTGCCGACACCGGTCTGGGCCGCCGAACTCGACGGCGAGCTGGTGCTGTGGTCCGCGCGCGAGGCGGGCAAGGTCAAGCGCATCCGGCGTAACGGCCGCGTCACCGTGCAGGCCTGTGACGTCCGCGGGTCGCGCACCCACGGCACGGTCGTGGCGGGCCAGGCGCGGGTGCTCGGCGACGCGGGCAGCGACCGGACCCGCACGGCGATCGCCCGCAAGTACGGGGTCGTCGGGCGGGCCACGATGTTCTTCAGCCGCCTGCGCGGCGGGACGCGCCGCACGGTCGGCATCGCGATCGCACTCGACGAGCCGGACGCCTGAAACCGGGGTCAGAGCTCGGCGACGGCGGCCAGCGCCTCCGGCAGCGTGAACGCGCCCGCGTACAGCGCCTTGCCCACGATCGAGCCCTCGACGCCGTCGCGCGACAGCGCGGCGAGCGCCCGCAGATCGTCCACACTGGACACTCCGCCGGACGCGATCACCGGCGCGTCGGTGCGCGCGGTCACCTCGCGCAGCAGGTCGAGGTTCGGCCCGCGCAGCGTGCCGTCCTTGCTGACGTCGGTGACGACGTAGCGCGAGGCGCCGTCGCGGTCGAGGCGCTCGAGCACCTCCCACAGGTCGCCGCCGTCCGACGTCCAGCCGCGCGCCGAAAGCCGGTGCCCGGCCTCGGTGATCCGCACGTCGAGCCCGATCGCGACGCGGTCGCCGTACTCGCCGATGACCCGCGTGGTCCAGCCGGGGTCCTCCAGCGCCGCGGTCCCGAGGTTGACGCGCCGGGCGCCGGTGGCCAGCGCGGCCTTGATCGACTCGTCGTCGCGGATCCCGCCGGACAGCTCGACCTGGACGTCGAGCCTGCCGACGACCTCCGCGAGCAGCTCACGGTTGCTACCCTTGCCGAACGCGGCGTCGAGGTCGACCAGATGGATCCACTCGGCACCGTCGCGCTGCCAGGCCAGCGCGGCCTCCAGCGGGCTGCCGTAGGAGGTCTCGGTACCGGCCTCGCCCTGGACGAGTCGCACGGCCTGGCCATCGGCCACATCAACAGCGGGAAGCAGCGTGAAAGTCACGCGGTCACTCTAGAGCCGTGGCGTGCGGCACGCGTCCCGGGGCCGGTGCTCGCTAGAGCGTCCCGAGCCAGTTCCGCAGCAGGTGGGCCCCGGCGTCGCCGGACTTCTCCGGGTGGAACTGGGTGGCCCACAGCGGCCCGTTCTCGACCGCGGCCACGAAGTCCTCGCCGTGGTGCGCCCAGGTGACCTTCGGCTGCTGGCCGGGGAGCCCGGAATCCAGTTCCCACTCCCGCACCCCGTAGGAGTGAACGAAGTAGAACCGCTCGTCCGGGTCGAGCCCGGCGAACAGCTTCGAGTCCGCCGGCGCGCGGACGGTGTTCCAGCCCATGTGCGGCAGGACGTCCGCGTGCAGCCGCTCGACCGTGCCCGGCCATTCGCCGGTGCCCTCGGCCTCCTCGCCGTGCTCCACGCCGCGGGCGAACAGGATCTGCATGCCGACGCAGATGCCCAGCACCGGGCGGCCGCCGGCGAGGCGCTTGCCGATGATCCGGTGCCCGGCCACCTCCAGGAGGCCCTTCATGCACGCGGAGAAGGCACCGACCCCCGGCACCACCAGGCCGTCGGCCTCGACCGCGGCATGCGGGTCCGCGGTGACCTCGACGTCGGCGCCCGCGCGCCGCACGGCGCGTTCGGCGGAACGGAGGTTGCCGGAACCGTAGTCCAGAATCACGACAGAAGGCACGGGCCCAGCGTAGACGGGGAGTCCGCGGCGGGCGGAAAAGGATGTTCGCGGACGGCGTTTGAAGGCCACGCGAAGCGGGTATTCACCCATTCGTGTGTGGCGCCTGGACCCCGCGCCCCCTGAGCCGCCGGGAGAGGCGATGTCCGAAACCGACTTGCTGGACCAGTTGTTCCAGGCCTGGCGCGACGACATCGAGAGCGTCCCGTTCCCGCAGTTCACCGAGCTGCTGATCCCGCCGCAGCAGACCAGGGCGGAGATGGACGCGCGGCGCGGCCCCCGTTTTCGAGAACGACGAGTGACGAACGCCACGCGGGGGCCCGCGGCCTGACTGTGGTTTCCTGCGAGGATCGCACCCCCGCGCACCCCAGGAGCACCGATGGCCGCCAGTCCGGACCCGCACGACTTCCTCGACCTCGACGCGGGACTCACCGGGGAAGAGCGCGCCATCCGGGACGCGGTCCGCGCCTACGCCCGTGACCAGCTGCTCGGCGAGATCGCGAACTGGTACGAAACGGGCGCGCTGCCCGCCGCCGAGCTGGCGAAGGGCTTCGGCGAACTCGGCCTGCTCGGCATGCACCTGGAGGGCTACGGCTGCGCGGGCACCAGCGCCGTCGCCTACGGCATCGCCTGCCGCGAACTGGAAGCCGTCGACTCCGGGCTGCGCAGCTTCGTCTCGGTGCAGGGTTCGCTCGCGATGTACGCGATCCACCACTGGGGCAGCGAAGACCACCGCGCCGAATGGCTGCCGCGAATGGCGTCGGGCGAGGCGCTCGGCTGTTTCGGGCTCACCGAGCCGGACGCCGGGAGCGATCCGGGCAGCATGCGCACCCGCGCGGTGCGCGACGGCGCGGACTGGGTGCTCACCGGCACGAAGATGTGGATCACCAACGGCACGGTGGCCGACGTCGCGGTCGTGTGGGCGCAGACCGAGGAAGGAATCCGCGGCTTCGTCGTCCCGACGGACACGCCCGGCTTCACCGCGAACGAGGTCAAGCACAAGCTCTCGCTGCGGGCATCGCTGACCGCCGAACTCGTGCTCGACGGTGTGCGGCTGCCGGATTCCGCGGCGTTCCCGGAGGTCCGGGGGCTGCGTGGCCCGCTGTCGTGCCTCAACGAAGCGCGCTACGGCATCCTCTACGGCGTCGTCGGCGCGGCGCGCGCGTGCTACGAAGCCGCGTTGGAGTACACGCTCTCGCGCGAACAGTTCGGCAAACCACTGGCGGGATTCCAGCTGACCCAGCGCAAGCTCGCCGACCTGCTCGTCGAGGTCAACCGGGCGGGACTGGTGGCGGCGCAGATCGGCCGTCTCAAGGACGCCGGGACCTTGCACCACAACCACGTCAGCTTCGGGAAAATGGCCAACGTCCGGTCCGCGCTGGAAGTCGCCCGCACCGCGCGCTCGATGCTGGGCGCGAACGGGATTTCCCTGGAGTACCCGGTGATGCGGCACATGGCGAACCTCGAGACCGTGCTCACCTACGAGGGCACCGAGGAGATGCACGCGCTTTCGCTGGGGCAGGCCGTGACCGGGATCGCCGCCTTCCGCTGACCCGGAATTGTCGGTGCCCGCCGCTAGCGTCGCGGGCATGGACGATTTCCTCGCCTTCCAGACGGTCCTGGAGCTGCGCCGGTACACCACCGTGCCCGGCCGCCGGGACGACCTCGTCGCGCTCTTCGAACGCGAATTCGTCGAGTCGCAGGAGGCCGTGGGCGCGCGGCTGTACGGCCAGTTCACCGAACCGGCGGAGCCCGGGAAGTTCTTGTGGCTCAGGGGTTTCCGCGATATGGAGTCCCGGCGGGCGGCGCTGGGGGCGTTCTACACCGGCCCGGTGTGGAGGCGGCACAGTGCGGCCGCGAACGCCACGATGACCGACTCGTCGGACGTCCTGCTGCTGCGCCCGGCGGGTCCCGGTTTCCCGGCCCCCGCCGAGCCACGGCCACCGGTGGATGCGGACGACGTCCCGTCGTCGCGGCTGGCAGTCACGATCTGCCATCCCGTGGGGCCCGGGTTCGCCGAGTTCTTCGCCGAAACGGTGCGCCCGGTGCTGGCCGAGGCGGGTGCTCCGCCGCCGGCGTGTTTCGAGACCGAGCCCGCGGAAAACACCTTTCCCCGGCTTCCCGTACGGGAGGGCGAGACGGTGTTCGTGTGGTTCACCCGGTTCGCGGGCGAGGGCGCCGTCGGCAGGTTCGACACGATGTTGGAGTCCTTGCCCGCTTGGGGAAAGGAGGTTCTGCCACAACTGAATACGCGGCTTTCGCGGCCCTTCCAGCGCCTCGTGCTCGCGCCGACTCCGCGCTCCCTGCTGCGCTGAGTTGCCGGGGTTTCAGGTCCCCGGCCGCCAGACGTACCGGATGTCCGGCTCGTGTTCCTCGTTGCCGCTGCCATCGGTTCGCTCGGCGGCGAAGAACCCGTGCCGTTCGTAGAACCGCCGGGCCGGGCCGTTGACCTGGAACGTCCACAGCTCCAGCCCGGAGGGACGGCGTTCCTTCGCCAGCGCGACGAACCGGTCGCCGATCCCTCGGCCTCGCCACCCTGGTTCCAGGTACAGCTGGCTGAGCAGGTTTTCGTCGAGCACCAGCAGTCCGATCACGCGTCCGGCCACGACCGCGACCCAGGTCTCCCGCAGCGGGACGACGACGTCGCGGAAGTAGGTATGGACCTCGTCGCCGGGGTGCGGACGGCGGACCGTCGGCAGCGCCGCGGCGAACGAACGGAGCCAGACGTCGGCCGCGGCACGGGCGTCGGATCCGGTCGCGCGCCGGAGGGTGGGTTCGTACGGAGGCACGGCACGAACGGTGGCAGAACGGCGGCCCCGGCGCAGCCGAGTTTCGCCGTATCCGCTACCGAGCCAGGAATTCCTTGACGGACAAGGCGATCGAGTCCGCGTCGAGGCCGTGCGCGAGGTCGTGGTCGGCCACTTCGCCGTAGATCCGGACCTCCGTGTCCCGCAGTACACCCAGCGCCAGGATCCGGTGCGGTGTCGCGGAAAGCGCGTCGGCGACCTGGTGCGTGGACGTCCCGGCGAGGTACGGCTCGACGAGGACGACGTCGGCGACGCCGGTGGCTTTCACGGCCTCGCGCAGTCCCTCCGCGTCGAAGGGGCGCACGGTGGACGTGTAGAGCACCGTGAGATCGAGGCCTTCGGTGGCCGCGAGGACGCGGTCGAGCATCGGGCCGACAGCGAGGACGACCCCGCGTGTTCCCCGGCGCAGCGTCTGGAATCCCACGCCGAGATGGGGTTCGGCATTCTCCTGCGCGGAAAGCCGGAGGTACACCCGGCAGTCGCCCGGCACGGATTCCAGCAGCAGCCGCCGGGCCTCGTCGGGATGCCCCGGTACGTGCACGGTCCAGCCGGGCAGCGAGTCGATCAGCGCGACGTCGCCGGGCGCCTGGTGCGTGCGGCCTTCGGAGGCCATGTCGTAGGACCCGCCGTAGGACACGAGCACGGCACCGACGTCCTGGTGCCCGAGGTCGAGCTTGATCTGTTCGAAGGCGCGTTCCACCAGGAACGGCGAGAACGTGTGCACGATCGGCCGGACACCGGCGAGCGCGAGCCCGGCGCCCGCGCTCACCAGCAGTTGCTCGCGGATGCCGACGTTCAGCACGCGGCCGGGGTACCGCCGGGCCGCCGAGCCCAGCTGGGCTGCGGTGATGTCGGCGAGCACGACCGCGACGTCCGGATCGGTTTCGAGGATGTCCTCCGTGGTGGTCACGAAGGTATCGCGCATGGTGGGCATCGGTCAGCCTTTCGGTTCTCCGGTCGTTTTCTGTTCGACGGTCGCGACCACGGCGAGCGGCCGGTCCGGATGCGGAGCGGTGAAGGCCTCGTACAGCGCGTCGTGGTCCCGGCCGGAAACCGTGCGGGTTTCCCAGCCTTCGACCTCGAAGCGCCGCGCGATGCCGCCCGGCCAGCCGTGGGTGGCCGAGGAGTTGTCGACGACGACGGTGGTCAGCTGCTCGAGCCCGAGGCGCCCGGCGAGCGCGATGGCCTCGTGGTTCGAGCCCTCGTCGAGTTCGGCGTCCCCCACCAGCGTCACCACCTTCGCCAGGCCGAACCGGCGGATCCGCAGGCCGAGCACGGTGCCGACGGCGATGGGGAGCCCGTGCCCGAGCGATCCGCTGGAGATCTCCACCCCTGGCGCGCGGCGGCGGTCGGGGTGGTGCCCCAGGCGGGACCGGGCCGAGGACCAGTCGGCGAGTTCGTCCTCGTCGAGGAAGCCCTTCGTGGAGAGCACGGCGTAGTACGCCATCGGCCCGTGTCCCTTGGACAGCAGGAACCGATCGCGGCCCGGCTCGCGGAAGTTCTCCGGGGTGATGTCGAGAACACGGTCGTAGAGCACCCACAGTACGTCCACTGTGGACTCGGCGGCGGCGTGATGTTTGTCGTCTCCGGTCATCAGCGCGATCAGCCTCGGCAGATCGGCGTATCCCGGCAGTGTCGCGGTGGTCATGTCAGCCACGATGCAACCTCGACTAAACTCGAAGTCAAGGATAGCCTGACCTCGTGACGAGGTTAGCCGAACATCTGAGCATCGGGCAGGTGGCCGAACGCAGCGGCGTTCCGCACACCGCATTGCGGTTCTACGAGGAGAAGGGGCTGATCAGTTCCGAGCGGTCCGCGGGCAACCAGCGCCGCTACGCGCGTTCGGTGCTGCGGCGCATCGCGTTCATCCGCGCCGCGCAACGGGTCGGGCTGAGCCTGGAGGACATCAGCGCGGCGCTGGCCACGCTGCCCACCGATCACGCGCCGACCAAAGCGGACTGGGCCCGGCTTTCCCGGGAATGGCAGCACGAGCTCGACGCGCGGATCGACGCGCTGCAGCGGCTGCGGGACCGGCTCACCGGCTGCGTCGGCTGCGGCTGCCTTTCCCTGCGCAGCTGCGGGCTCTACAACGCCGACGACCAGCTCGCCCGGTTCGGCCCCGGCTCCAGCAAACTGCGTCCCGCGACCGAGGGCGGCATCTGAATCCGGTTGCCCGGCACCGGCGTCCTGTGCGTCACTAGGCACAGCATGAACGAACAACGCAAGATCCGGGTCTCGAAGAAGCTCGCGCGTCATCTCCGGCACGAGCCCGCACGCATCGGCCTCACCCTGGACCCCGGTGGCTGGGTACCGGTCGAAACCCTGCTCGCCGCGCTGGCCGCGCACGGTTTCCGGCTCAGCCGGGCCGAACTCGACGAGGTCGTCCGTACCAATGACAAGCGCCGCTTCGCCTTCGACGAAACCGGCACGCGGATCCGGGCCAGCCAGGGCCACAGCGTCGAGGTCGATCTGGCGCTGCCCACCGCCGAACCGCCCGACGCGCTCTACCACGGCACCGTGGCCCGCTTCCTTCCCGCGATCCTCGCCGAGGGCCTGCGCCCGATGAACCGGCACGCGGTGCACCTGTCGGCCACCATCGAGACCGCGCTGAAGGTCGGCGCGCGGCGGGGCGCCTCCGTACTGCTGCGGATAGACGCGCGGGCCATGGCCGCCGCGGGTCACGAGTTCCAGGTGAGCGCGAACGGCGTCTGGCTCACCGCCGCCGTCCCGCCCGGATTCCTCCAGCAGGCGGAGCCAACCTGAGAACACTTCCTCAGGAAGTCCACCGCCGCTTCTCAGCCGGTTCTGCGGGAATTCTCAGGTTCTGCCCCGATCTTGGGACCATGGCCGAAAACACGCCACCCCAGGGCGAGCACTCCCAGCCGCAGCAGCCGCACGAGCAGCCGTCGCCGGAGACACCGCAGACGCCGCCGGCCCCGCAGCAGCAGCAGACCCCGCAGGGGCAAGCCGCGCAGGGGCACGCGTGGTGGCAGCAGACCGTGCCGCCGGCCCAGCCGCCGCACGAGCAGGGCACTCCCCCGCAGGGCATGGGCCCCTCGCCGTACACGGTCCCGCTCGGCGCACCGGCACCCACGCAGCCGAAGGCGAAGCGCAAGGTGTCGATGCCCATCGTCGCGACGGCGGTCATCGCCGGGCTGATCGGCGGCGGCGTCGCACTGGGCGGCAACGCCTTGTTCTCCGACCCCACCCCGCCGTTGCTCACCTCGCAGGGCCCGTCGGCGGCGAACGTCAGCTCGAAGCCGGGTTCGGTCGAGTACGCCGCGGAAGTCGCCATGAAGTCCACAGTGGACATCAAGGTCGCGACCGGGCAGGGCACCGCGACCGGCACCGGGATCATCCTGACCCAGGACGGCTACGTGCTGACCAACAACCACGTCGTGTCCGGCGCCGGCTCCGGCGGCCAGATCCAGGTCAGCACCCCGGACGGCAAGAAGCTGCCCGCGAAGGTCAAGGGCACCGCGCCCTCCTACGACCTCGCGGTGATCAAGCTGGACGGCGCGAGCGGGCTCACCCCGGCGACACTCGGCCAGTCGAGCACGCTGAAGGTCGGCCAGCCGGTCGCCGCCATCGGCAGTCCCGAGCAGCTGTCCAACACCGTGACGTCCGGGATCGTCAGCGCGCTGTCCCGCACGGTGACCGCGAGCGACGAGAACGGCGGGCAGGTGATCGTCTACAACGGACTGCAGACCGACGCGCCGATCAACCCCGGCAACTCGGGCGGCCCGCTGGTGAACATGGACGGCCAGGTCGTCGGCGTGAACTCCGCCGTGGACACCGGGCAGAAGTCCCAGGGCGGACTGCAGTCCTTCGGGCTCGGCTTCTCGATTCCCATCGACACCGCCAAGCGCATCGCGAACGAGCTGATGCAGACCGGCAAGGCCACCAAACCGGTCCTCGGCGTCACCGGCACCCTCGGCTCGCAGCGCCAGTCGGTGAGCGGCGCGCCGATCGCCGACGTCCAGCAGGGCGGCGCCGCCGCTGCCGCGGGTATCAAGCAGGGTGACACCGTCACGAAGCTCGACAACACCCCGCTCAACTCGTACGCGGATCTTCAGGCCGAGGTGCTCAAGCACACGCCGGGCCAGCAGGTCCCGGTGACCGTGAAGCACGCCGACGGCTCCGAGCAGACCATGAACGTCACGCTCGGCAGCGCGACCGACACGAAACAGACCACGATCTCCCCGCAGCAGCAGAACCCGTTCGGCAACGGCTTCCCCGGCTTCGGCGGCAACTGACCCCCTGAGTACGCGAACCGACCCCCTGGGTACACGAGCCGACCCGCTGCGTACGTGAGTAACCGTTCCGATCCCGGTGACTGCCGTACACGGAGGGTCAGTTCGCGTACCTGGAGGGTCGGCTCATGTACCGGGAGGGCCGGATCAGCGGCGGGGGCGGCGGTGCAGGCGGCGGCCGACGTCGAGCAGGGCCGCGCGCAGCGTTTCGTCGTCGACCCCGGCCAGATCGGGGGCGCCGCCCGCCATCGCTATCCCGGCCAGCGTGACCACCGCGGTGACGTGTGCGGCGAGGTCCGGTTCCGGACCGGCGAAGATGGCCAGCAGGGCGTCCTTGGCCCCGTCCCCGCCGAAGAAGGATTTCTCGACGGCGCGGGCGATGCCGGGGTCGCTGGAGAACAACGCGACGAGCGCGCGGTGCCGGACGACGAGGTCGACGAACCCGTCGAGCAGGTAGTCGATCTGCGCGCCGCGGCGCCGGAGCCGTGCCGCCTCGGTGACGATGCGGTTGAACTCCTTCAGCGCGGGCTCCGCGACCGCCTCGGTGATCTCGTCCTTCGCCTTGAAGTGGTAGTACACCGCCGCCTTCGTGACGCCGAGCGCGTCCGCGATCATCTGCAGCGAAGTGCCCTCGACACCGTGTTCGGTGAACAGCTTCAGCGCCGTCTGCAGCAATCGCGCCCGGGTGTCCCCGGCCGGGCCTGCGGTCATCTTCGCCCTCCTCCTCGAACCGGCTGACCTTATTCCAGCACTTGCCGATCGGCAAACCGCGCACTAGCCGTGCGGCTAGTCACACACTTGCCGATCGGCTTGTCGCCTCCTAGCCGTTCGGCTAGCGTCGAAGTCACCACTTCGGGTGACTGCCACCTCGAATGACAAGCGCGACTGGAATGGAGTTCGGCCCGTGGCGACCTTCCTCTACCGGCTCGGCAGGCTGTCGTTCCGGCGACGTGTCCTTGTCTCCGCCGTCTGGGCATTGGTGCTGGTCGCGCTCGGTATCGGCGCCCTGACGCTGTCCGGCAGCCTGTCGAACTCGGTGACCATCCCCGGCACCGAATCGCAGCGCGCGGCCGATCAGCTGGCCGAGCGGTTCCCGCAGGCCGCGGCGGGTGGCGGCACCGCGCGCGTGGTCATCGCCGCGCCGGAGGGCCACACGGTCGTCGACGACGCGGGCAAGGCCGCCGTCGAAGCCGTCGTCGCGAAGCTCAAGACCGCACCGAAGGTCGCGGCGGTCGCCGACCCATACCAGATGGGATCGATCGCCCCGCAGCACCACGACGTCGCCCTGGTGCAGGTCAGCTACGCGGTCAAGGGCTTCGAGCTGACCGACGCCGAACGCCAGGCGCTGCTCGACTCGGCCGGGCCGGCACGGCAGGCCGGGTTCCAGGTCGAGTTCGGCGGCGACGCCGTGCAGGGCATCCCCGCGACCGACGCGACCGAAGGCATCGGGGTCGCGATCGCCGCCGTCGTCCTGATCATCACCTTCGGCTCGCTGGTCGCGGCCGGGATCCCGCTGCTGACCGCGCTCATCGGCGTCGGGATCGGCATGGCGGGCATCATGCTCGCCTCGGGTTTCCTCGAACTGAACTCCAACACCCCGGTGCTCGCGCTGATGATCGGGCTCGCCGTCGGCATCGACTACGCGCTGTTCATCGTGTCGCGCTACCGGCACGAACTGAGCGAGGGCAGAGAGCCGGAGGAAGCCGCCGGACGCGCCGCCGGAACGGCCGGGTCCGCGGTGGTGTTCGCCGGGCTGACGGTGATCATCGCGCTGGCAGGGCTGACCGTGGTCGGCATCCCGTTCCTCGGCGAGATGGGCATCGCGGCGGCGATCACCGTCGCGATCGCGGTCCTCATCGCACTGACGCTGCTGCCCGCCGTGCTCGGCTTCGCCGGACGCCGCGTGCAGGGTGGCCGGATCCGGCTGCGCCGCGCGCCGTCCGCGCAGACGCACGGCGAGCGCTGGGCCCGGTTCGTCGCCCGGTATCGCGTCCCGGTCCTGGTCCTCGCCCTCGCGGGCCTGGCCGTGGTCGCGCTGCCCGCGGCGTCGATGCAGCTCGGCCTGCCCAACGACAGCACCGCCGCGCCGGATTCCACCCAGCGCAAGGCGTATGACCTGGTGAGCCGCAGCTTCGGCGAGGGCGCCAACGGGCCGCTGCTGGTCGTGGTGGACACCAGCGCCAGCCGCGATCCGGGTCAGGCGGTCAACCAGGCCGTCGCGGACCTCAAGCTGCCCGACGTCGCCGCCACCACCCCGCCCCACACGAACCCCGTCACCGGCATCACGCTGCTGACGGTGATCCCGAAGAGCGGCCCCGGCAGCACCCAGACCGAGGACCTGGTCTCCTCGATCCGCGACCGGGGCGCGACCCTGCACGACCGCACCGGGGCGAGCCTCATGGTGACCGGCCAGACGGCCGCGAACATCGACGTCTCGGCGAAGCTGTCCGACGCGATGCTGCCCTACCTCGCGCTGATCGTCGGGCTCGCGTTCATCCTGCTGATGCTGGTGTTCCGCTCGGTCGTCGTGCCGCTCAAGGCGACGCTGGGCTTCCTCGGCTCGGTCGTCGCGACGTTCGGCGCCGTCGTCGCGGTGTTCCAGTGGGGCTGGCTCGCCGATCTGCTCGGCGTGCAGACGACCGGGCCGATCATGAGCATGCTGCCGATCCTGCTCATCGGTGTCCTTTTCGGACTCGCGATGGACTACCAGGTGTTCCTGGTGACGCGGATGCGGGAGGAACACGTGCACGGCGCGGATCCGGCCGAGGCGATGGTCACCGGGTTCCGGCACGGCTCGCGCGTGGTGGTCGCGGCCGCGCTGATCATGATCAGCGTGTTCGCCGGGTTCGTGCTCGCGGAGTCCTCGCTGATCCAGTCGATCGGGTTCGCGCTGGCCTTCGGGGTGCTGGTGGACGCGTTCGTGGTGCGGATGACGATCGTGCCCGCGGTGATGTCGCTGCTCGGGCGCGGTGCGTGGTGGCTGCCGAAGTGGCTGAACCGGATCCTGCCGAACGTCGACGTCGAGGGCGAGAAGCTCACGAAGCAGCTCGACAGCTCCAGCGAAGGCGGCGACGGACGCGAACTGGTCGGCGCCGGCGGCCGGTGACAAGTCGCCGTGCCATGGCGCAGACTTGATCCGTGGACCACGACGACCCGATACCGCCGCAGGGCATGAGCGGCGGCGCGCCCCTCTCCGGCGACGAGGAGTACCACAGGCCCTCTTACCTGGTGGCGGCCGACGACGAGATCTTCGGGAACGACGTCATCACGGCGCCCCTGGTGATCGGCGACGCGGACCACGTGCCGCGCACCCGCACGATGCCCGTCTCGATCTACCTGGACGAAAACAGGGACACCGAGCGAGTGCAGGACGCGGTCGAGGCGTTCGTCCGCTCGGCGGGCGGCGAGGTCGTGGAACGGGACGAGCCGGTCATCGGATCGTGGTTCCGGCGGCTGCGCGCCCGGTTCCGGGGCGCGGCCGCCTCACCGCTGGGAGCCGAGGCCAGGATGTTCGGCGTGCACGCGCTGGAGTCCCGGCTGGTGCACAGCACCGACGCGACGGTGACCGCGACCATGATGCAGAACCTCGCTCCCGTGCTGAGTTCGCTCCAGCCGTTCGCCAACGCCGTGATCCGGGTCGGCGCGCTGCTGATCGTCAAGGCCGAGGGCGAGCTGATGGTGCACCAGCTGACCACTGCCCAGCAGCTCGCGCTCGACCACCAGCCCGAACTGCTGAAGTCCCCGGCGGACATCCTGCGGGCACTCGGCCTCGCCGAAGAACCCGCCACGGCGCCGCTCCCGGCGGCCGCGCCACAGGCGCTGCTGCGGTCCGAAATGGACTGACGCGGCTCAGCGGGCGGTGACGGCGCCGTAGCGGTCGAGCGCCACTTGCCGCTCGACCGCGTGGTCGACCATCGGCTCCGGGTAGTCCTCGGGGCGGTCGCGGAGCTTGTGCACGGCCTTGCCCGGTACGTCCCGCAGTTCCGGAACGTACCGGCGGACGTAGTCACCGGACGGGTCGAACTTCTCCCCCTGTGTGATCGGGTTGAAGATCCGGAAGTACGGCGCCGCGTCGGTTCCGCATCCGGCGACCCACTGCCAGTTGAGCTGGTTCGAGGCGAGGTCGCCGTCGACCAGGTGGCGCATGAAGTGCCGCGCGCCCCACCGCCACGGCAAATGCAGGTCCTTGACCAGGAAGCTCGCCACAACCATGCGGACGCGGTTGTGCATCCAGCCTTCGGCGAGCAGCTGACGCATCCCGGCGTCGACGATCGGGTACCCGGTCCGTCCCTCGCACCACTGCTCGAACGCCGCATTCCCGGTGTCACAAGGCATCGCGTCGAAGCGCCGGTCGTAGTTGCGCCGCGCGGTCTCGGGCCGGTGCCACAGGACGTCGGCGTGGAACTCGCGCCAGCACAGCTCGCCACGCAGCGCGTCGGCACCCGGCCCCTCGTCCCCGTCGAGATCGGCCAGCAAGGTCCTCGGATGGACGCAGCCCCAGCGCAGATACGGCGAAAGCCGGGTCGTACCGGGAAGATCCGGGCGATCGCGGTCCTCGTGGTAGGTCTCGACACCGTCGCGGAGGAACTCCTCCCACAGCCGGAGCGCGGCCTCCTCCCCCGGCTCGGGCAGCGTCATCTCCCGCAGCGGCGGTGTTTCCGGCAGCGGTACCGAGGCACCCGGCTCGATCCAGTCCACAAGGGACGGTCCGGTGTCCGCTGGACGCGGCCGGCCATGACGGCCCCACGCGCGACGGAAGGGGGTGAACACGCGATACGGGTCACCGTCCGGTTTGGACACCCGGCCTGGTGTCACGGCGTAGGGCGAGCCGGTCTCGACCCAATCGATTCCCTGTTCCGCCAACGCTTTCGCGACTTCGGCGTCCCGCCGGCGCCCGTACGGCGCGGTGTCCGCGCTGACGTGCACCGCGCTCGCGCCGATCTTCTGGGCCGCCTTGACGACCTCGACGACGGGATCGCCCGCGACGACCTTGAGCCTGCCGCCGAGCTGCTCGTCCAGCGCCCGCAGGCAGCCCAGCAGGAACGCCAGGCGCGGCGCGCCGGAAGGCTCGATGAGCGCCTTGTCGAGCACGTACAGCGCGAGCACCCGGTCGCTGTGCTCCGCCGCCGTCAGCAGCGCGGCGTGGTCGCCGAGCCGCAGATCACGGCGGAACCACAGGACGACCGGTGTTTGAGCCATTCCCCTAGCTTGCCAGCCAGGCCACGGCTCCGCCGATCGCCAGCAGCGCGGCGACGCCGAGGACCCCGGCGAGGAACTTCGCGTTCTTCCACGTCGAGTAGACCCCGCCGATCAGGAACCCGCCCAGCGCGAGCAGCAGAACCGCGACGATTTCCTTGCTCACAGGACACCCTTCGTGGACGGGATGCCACCGGCACGCGGATCCGGCTCGGTCGCGGCACGCAGGGCGCGGGCGACGGCCTTGTACTGCGCCTCGGCGATGTGGTGCGGATCGCGACCGTGGATCACCCGGACGTGCAGCGCGATCTGCGCGTGGAACGCCAATGAGTCGAACACGTGGCGGGTCAGCACGAACGGGTAGTTCCCGCCGATCGTGAAGGTGGTGAACTGCTCGGGCTCACCGACGTGCACGCAGTACGGGCGGCCGGAGACGTCGACCGCCGCGTGCGCGAGGGTTTCGTCCATCGGGATCCACGCGTCGCCGAAACGCCGGATGCCGCTCTTGTCGCCGAGTGCCTGGCGCAGCGCCTGGCCGAGCACGATCGCGGTGTCCTCGACCGTGTGGTGGGCGTCGATGTGCACGTCGCCGGTGGCCTCGACCTTGAGGTCCATGCTGCTGTGCGCGCCCAGCGCGGTCAGCATGTGGTCGTAGAACGGCACGCCGGTCGAGATCTCGACCTCGCCCGTGCCGTCGAGGTCCAGCTGGACGAGGATCGAGGACTCCTTGGTGGTGCGCTCGACCTTGCCGATGCGGGTCATCGGGAAACTTCCTTACTCGCCTCGAGGAAGGCGTCGTTCTCCTCCGGGGTGCCGATGCTCACGCGCAGGTGCCCCTCGATACCGGGCTCGCGGATCAGCACCCCTTTGTCCAAATAGGACTGCCAGGCCACGTGCGGGTCGGCGAACCGTCCGAAGAGGACGAAGTTCGAGTCGCTCGGCACCGGATCGAAACCCAGGCCCGCCAAGGCTTCCACGACGCGATCGCGTTCGGCGGCCAGCTTGTGGACGGTGCTCAGCGTCGCGTCCGCGTGGCGCAGCGCGGCGCGCGCGGCCGCCTGGGTCAGCCGCGAGAGGTGGTACGGCAGGCGCACCAGCTGCAGCGCGTCGACCACCGCGGGAGCGGCGGCCAGATAGCCGAGCCGCCCGCCCGCGAAGGCGAAGGCCTTGCTCATCGTGCGCGACACGATGAGCCGGCCCGGGTAGTCGGCCAGCAGGTGCACCGCGCTGGCCTGCGACGAAAACTCCGCGTACGCCTCGTCGACCACCACGATCCCGGTGGCCGCGTCGAGCACCGCGCGCAGCTCTTCCAGCGGGATCGAGCCGCCGGTCGGGTTGTTCGGGCTGGTGACGAACACCAGGTCCGGACGCCGTTCGCGGATCACCTCGGCGGCCTTCGCGGTGTCGAGCGTGAAGTCGGCGCGGCGCGGCGCCGGAACCCACTCGGTGCGCGTGCCGGACGCGATGATCGGGTGCATCGAGTACGACGGCTCGAAGCCCAGCGCGCTGCGCCCGGGACCACCGAACGCCTGCAGGATCTGCTGCAGCACCTCGTTGGAGCCGTTGGCGGCCCAGACGTTCGCCTCCGACAGCACTACCCGCGTCGACACGCTCAGGTAGTCGGCCAGATCCTGGCGCAGGGCCACCGCGTCGCGGTCGGGATAGCGGTGCAGTTCGGCGGCCTCCGCGCGGACCGCCTCGGCCACGTCCGCGACCAGCTCGGGCGACGGCGGATACGGGTTTTCGTTGGTGTTGAGCCGAACCGGGACCTCCAGCTGCGGCGCGCCGTATGGCGACCTGCCGCGCAGATCCTCGCGCAGCGGCAGCTGGTCCAGGGTGATCTCCTCGCCGATGCTCACGCTTCACCCCCGAACCGCGCCGTGACGGCTTCGCCGTGCGCGGGCAGGTCCTCGGCGTTCGCCAGCGCGACCACCCGCAGGGCGATCTCGCGCAGCGCCTGCTCGGAGTAGTCGACGACGTGGATGCCCTTGAGGAAGCTCTGCACCGACAGACCCGAGGAGTGGCGGGCGAACCCGCCGGTGGGCAGCACGTGGTTCGACCCGGCGCAGTAGTCGCCCAGCGACACCGGGGCGTACGCGCCGACGAAGATCGCGCCCGCGTTGCGGACCCGCGCGGCGTCCTCGCGCGCGTTCGCGGTCTGGATCTCCAGGTGCTCGGCGGCGTAGGCGTCGACCACGCGCAGCCCGTCGTCCACAGTGGACACCAGGATGACGCCGGACTGCTTGCCGCCCAGCGCTTCGGCGACCCGCTCGGTGTGTTTGGTCGCCGCCACGCGGCCGGCGAGCTCCTTCTCGACGGCGTCGGCCAGTTCCTCCGACGTCGTGACGAGCACGCTCGCCGCGAGGGGATCGTGCTCGGCCTGGCTGATCAGGTCGGCCGCGACGTGCACCGGGTCGGCGGTCTCGTCGGCGAGGATGGCGATCTCGGTCGGCCCGGCCTCCGAGTCGATGCCGATGATGCCGCGCAGCAGCCGCTTCGCGGCGGTGAGGTAGATGTTGCCCGGGCCGGTCACGATGTCCACCGGCGCCAGCTCGGCACCGTCGGTGTCGGTGCCGCCGTAGGCCAGCAGCGCGACGGCCTGCGCCCCGCCGACCGCCCACACCTCGTCGACGCCCAGCAGCCGGGCCGCGGCGAGGATGGTCGGGTGCGGCAGCCCGCCGAACGCGGCCTGCGGCGGCGAGCACAGCACGAGCGAGCCGACGCCCGCGAGCTGCGCCGGGACGACGTTCATCACGACCGTCGAGGGGTACACGGCGAGCCCGCCCGGCGCGTACAGGCCGACGCGCTCGACGGGGACCCAGCGTTCGGTGACCGTGCCGCCCTCGACCACCGTGGTGGTGACGTCCTGGCGGCGCTGCTCGGCGTGCACCTTGCGGGCACGGGTGATGGACTCCTCCAGCGCGGCGCGCACCGCCGGGTCCAGCTCGTCGAGGGCCTTGGCCAGCTCGGCGGCCGGGACCCGCACAGCGGACGGGCGGACCTTGTCGAACCGCTCGGTGTATTCGAGCACGGCCTCGACCCCGCGGTCACGAACGGCCTCGACCACCGGGCGCACGTGATGCAGCGCCGCGTCCACGTCGTATTCGGCGCGAGGCAGCGTGGCGCGCAGTTCGGCGGCGGTCGGGACCTGCCCGCGCAGGTCGGTGCGGTTCAACATGGACTCAAGGGTACGAGGTGGCCGCGAGGCGCCGGGCAGGGATACTCGGTGGTGACCCGCGAGCCCTTGTGACGGAGGAGGCGCCGTGCCGCGTATCGGGTTGTGCCAGCTCAGCTCGGGCGACGATCCGGGGGCGAACCTGAAACTCGTTCGCGCCGGGGTCGAAGGCGCGAAGGCGGGAAACGCCCAGGTCGTCGTGTTCCCGGAAGCGACGATGGCCCGGTTCGGGCGGCCGCTGGGCCCGATCGCCGAGCCGCTGGACGGGCCGTGGGCGACCGCCGTCGCGGAGCTGGCGGCCGAGCACGACGTGGTCGTCGCCGCCGGGATGTTCACCCCGGCCGAGGACGGGCGCGTCCGCAACACCGTGCTCGTCACCGGCGGCGGGCATCATCTCGGCTACCACAAGATCCACCTGTACGACGCGTTCGGCTTCGCCGAGTCCGACACCGTCGCCGCCGGCACCAAACCGGTCACCTTCGACGTCGACGGCACCGTGCTCGGCGTCGCCACCTGCTACGACATCCGTTTTCCCGAACTGTTCCGCGCGCTCGCCGACGACGGCGCGGACATCGTCGTCGTGCCGACGTCCTGGGGCGCGGGCGAAGGCAAACGCGACCAGTGGGAGGTCCTGGTGCGGGCCCGCGCGCTGGACTCGGGCTGCTGGGTGCTCGGCTGCGGGCAGGCCGACCCGGCCGCGAGCGGTCTCGAAGTGAACCCGAAGGCTCCCACCGGCATTGGCTACTCGACGGTGTCGGACGGTTTCGGCCGCGTCCACACCCAGCTCGGCGCCGGCCCGGAGACGGTGGTCGTCGACCTCGACCCGGCGATCGCGGCGAAGGCCCGCACCGCCACCGGCGCACTGGCCAACCGACGCCTCTGACCACTCGATCACGCGAGATCTCCGGCTGATCACATGAGATCTCCGGCTGATCACGCGAGATCTCCGGAGGGGCTAGCGGAGGAGGCCTTCGCGGATGGCGACGCGGACGAAACCGGCGCGCCGGCGTTCGCCGGTCTTGTCCCTTATTCTGTCCAAATAGGACCGGACGGTGCGAACGCTGATGTTGAGGATCTCGGCGACGTCGACGTCCCGCTCCCCCGCCGCGACCAGCCGCAGCACCTGTTTTTCCCGCTCCGACAAGACGATCTTCGGCCCGGCGTGCCGGTCGTCGCTGTCCTGGATGATCATTCCGGCGAGCGTCGGCGACACGTAGGCGTTGTCCTCGGCAATGGTGCGGATCGCGCGCAGCAGCTCGTCGCCGTCGACGTCCTTGGACAGGAAGCCCTTCGCGCCCGCCTGCATCGCGCCGAGCACCTCGGGTTGTTCCGCGTGCGCGGACACCACGAGCACCTTGTGCCCCATGTGTCCCACCTCCAGCACGGCCGCCGCGTCCGCGACGCCGCGCAGCTTGAGGTCGAGCACGACGACGCTGCCCGGCGGCTGCTGCTGAACCGCGAACCGCGCCACCGAATCGGCGACCGCGCCGAGTTCGATGTCGGGCGCCTCGGTGAGCACTCGCGCGACGGCGTCGCGGTAGAGGGGGTGGTCCTCGATCACCGCGACCTGGATGCGGTCGCCCGCCGAAGGCACGCCGGTCACCGCCCGCCCGGACGCCGCGGCGTGCCGGACGGTCCGACGAGCCCGCGCCGGATCGCCTCCTTCACCAGATCGGGCCGCCTGCGGTACCCGGTCTTGTCGCGCACGCGGTCGAGATACCCGCGGACGGTCCGCACGCCGATGCGGAGGATTGTCGCGATGTCGACGTCCCGCTCGCCCGCCGCGACCAGTCGCAGGACCTGCTCCTCGCGCGGGGAGAGTTCCGTGTCGGGGCCTGCCGCCGGGCGGTCGGTGTTGTCCTTGATGATCATCCCGGCCACCACGGCGGAGACGTACGCGCCGCCCTCGGCGACCGTCCTGATCGCGATCAGCAGCTCGTCGACGTCGACGTCCTTGGACAGGAACCCCTTGGCCCCGGCCGCGATCGCGCCGAGCACCTGTTCGGACTCCGCCTGCGCCGACACGACGAGCACGTGATGCCCGAGTTCGCACACCTCGAGCACCGCCGCGGCGCCCGCGACGCCGGGCAGCCCGAGGTCGAGCAGGACCACGCTGCCCGGCGGCTGCCGGTGCACGTGGAAGCGGGCGACCGAGTCCACCACGGCGCCCAGTTCGATGCCCTCGGCTTCGGCGAGCACCCGCTCCACCGACCGCCGGTACAGCGGATGGTCCTCGATCACCGCGACCCGGATCCCCGTGGTCCCGCCGGTATCCGGTGTCGTCTCGCCCGGTCGTTCGTCCGTCATCTGCACGACTCGCTCACCCCGTTCCACCCGAGGGCACCGCCTGCCCGGCCGCGGCCGGGTCCAGCGCGGGGCCCGTCGGCATCAGTGCCAGCAAACCACTGGAGACCGGTTGGCGGGCTACGGAACCGTAGCCGAGTGAAGCCAACGCCTTGGCGTCCGCCACCGGATACTTCTGTCCCATGTCGGTGACCACGTAGACCGTTCCCGAACCGGCCTCGGTGACCACCGCGCCGCCCGAAGGCGGCACGAAAACCTGATCCGCCACGCGCGCGTCGGCACGGGCGGGCACGGCGATCGCCCGCGCGCCATGCGGCAGCGGGACGTCGCCGGAGACCAGGACGCGACCGTCCTGCGCGCACAGGGTCACCGAGGTGCCGCTGATCGCCGCCTTCCCCGGAATGCGGTCCGGGTACCCTGCGGGGTCGGCGCCGCCCGCGCGGGGTTCGCCCGCCTTCCGCACCGCGGCGACGTCGGCGGCCTTCATCGGGACGGGCGCCGGACGTCCGGGATAGGCGCGCGCGTTCTCCGGGGTGGTGACCACCAGGCTCGCCTGGGTCTGGCCGATCGGTTCGAGGCCCTCGCGGCGGACGAGGTAGTACGACGTGGCGTCCGCCGCCGAGGCCATGGTGTCGACGACGGCGAGGACTTCGCCGACGCGTGTCGGGGCGCCGCCGACCCGCGGGCCGGACGCGCCGGCGTCGGCGATCGGGATCGCGCCGAGGTCGCGTCCGGCGGGGACGGTGTCGATCCACCGCGCCGAGACCGCGATCGTCGGGTAGCTGTCGAACTGCAGCGCGGTGGCGGCCTCGGGGCTGAGCTTGAACCGCCGTCCCCCGGTGATCAGGTACTGCTCGCCCGCCGGGATCCGGACGATGATCCCCTGATCGCGAGGCAGCTCGACGCCCGAACCGGACGTGCCGAGCACGACCGCGGTGAGTGGCTCGGCGGACGCGGGCGCGTCGGTGGTGGTCCGGCTGCAGCTGATCCACGGCGTCGTGACCAGCGCGGCCGCCGCGGGCAGCGAGTCGGGGGCGCCCGGGATGCCGATCTGCGTGCCGCGCGCGGCCGTCCCGAGTTTCTTCGACGGCACCGAAACGGTGGCGTCCCCGTTGCCGCCCGCCAGCAGCCGCGCGGAGGCGTAGTTGAGGACCGGGTGCAGGGCGCCGTCCTGGCCGAGGACGTACCGCGCGCCGGTGCCCTCCTCGACGATCACCTTCCCGCCGGCGAGCCAGTCCTTGCCACCGGACGGGTTGAGCAGGCCGATCACGCCGTACACCGCGGTGATCAGCAGTGCGGCGGCGAGCCCGAGGATCGTGCCCAGCACGAGGCGGC
This sequence comes from Amycolatopsis sp. NPDC059027, assembly GCF_042739735.1. Taxonomy (NCBI): domain Bacteria; kingdom Bacillati; phylum Actinomycetota; class Actinomycetes; order Pseudonocardiales; family Pseudonocardiaceae; genus Amycolatopsis; species Amycolatopsis sp. NPDC059027. The sequence goes on from NZ_JBHYIK010000029.1 coordinate 71,691, forward strand.
GGCTCGGCGACACCGGGTGGTTGGCGTCGGCGGCGACGAGCGCGGACACCAGCCTGCGGCGCAGGAACTGATACGCCTGGATCTGGTCCCGCTGCGTCCACACGCTTCCCAAGACCCCCGGTCGTCCTCGATCCGCCCCATGCCGAGGCGCCGATGCTAAGAGCGGACGCGTCCGGACGGCGAGGGTAATTTTTACGCCCATGCGCGTGCGCGGAAAGCGCTAGCGTCGCCTCACCGGTCCGGGGTAAGGGAGGCGACGCCGTGTCCGCCAACACCGCAGCTGCTGAACCCACCGAAGCGGCGCCCGCGGCTTCGGGAGCGCATCGCCCGCCGCCTCGCCCCGGGACCGCTGGAGCCGCGCCGCTGCCGTGGCTGCTGCCGATCCGCCCGCTGCAGGCCGCCGTGTGGGAGATCGCCGGGATCGCGGTGCTCGTCGCCTTCGCGATCCCCGGTGTCGCCCAGCCGGCGCGGATCACGATCGCGGCGGTCGCGGCGGCGCTGGTGCTCTCGACGTCGGCGCGGTTCGCGGGCAAGCACGCCGCGGGCTGGGCGCTCACCTGGCTCGGCTACCGGCTGCGGCGGCACGACGACCGCCACGACAGCCCCGACCCGCTGCACCTCGTCGCCGGTCCGGTGCGAGTGCGCCAGCACGTCGACCGGGCCGGGAACCGCTTCGGCGTGGCGGAGATCGACGACGGCTGGAGCGCGATAGTGCGGCTCACGCCGGGGCCCGGCGAGCCGTCGCCGGACACGCTCGTGGAGGTCCTGCGGGAGCGCTTCCGTGACCCCGCGATCCCGCTGTCCAGCGCGCAATTGCTGACCTGGGCGGTGCCGCGCGAGGCGGGCGGACAGGTTTTCCGGGTGCGCTGGCTGACCGTGCGATACCGGCCCGAGGAGGCGCCGATCGCGGCGCTGGCGCGCGGCGGCGGCGAGCTGGGTGCGTTGCGCAGTACGGCATGTGCGGCGCTGGGGTTGATGGGCGCGCTGGCCGAAGCCGGGTACGTCAGCACGGTGCTCGAAGCCGGGGAGCTGGCGAAGGAACTGCGTGTCGCGCTGGGTGTCCCGGAGGAGAGCCCTCGCGAAGAGGCGTCGCTGCCGGACGGCTGGAGTTCGTGGAAGTGGGGCGAGTCGACACAGGCCTGCTTCTCGCCGCGTTCGGAGCGGGATTTGGCGCGGATACTGGATTTCTCGGCGTCGAAGGCGGCGTTCACCGCGACGTCGTACACGCTGCGGCGGACGCCGAGCGGCAAGGAACGCGCCGACGTCACGATCCGTGTCGGTGCCCGTCCCGGTGCTTCGGTGCCTTCGCCGACCGGGGTGTCGGCGGTCCCGCTGCACGGGCGGCACGCCTCCGCCGTCCGCCGCACCCTGCCCCTGGCGCTGGAACACTGACTCTCCACAGTGGACGGAAATGCCGTTAAGGCCACCTTACGGGCGTCAGACGCCCGTAAGGTGGCCTTAACGGAGCCGCCGGGGACTCAGCTGACGAGGTCGTAGATCCCGGCGATCATGCCGGCAAAGGGCACGAGGGCGAGCAGTGTCAGGAACTCCGTGACGTCGAGCAGCCGTGACCAGTACGGCGAACGCACTCCGCGCGCGACCCGCGTCGCGTAGACGAGACAGACGATCGCCGCGACGACGACCGCGAACCCGGCGGCGAACACCGCGGTCCGCTGGCCGCTCGCGGCGAGCCACACGCCCGCCGTGACGAGTGTGAGCCCGCCGAAACCGACGAGCACGAACCGCTGCGCGCGTCCGGCGTAGGACCGCGAGCGCAGGAGCCACGCCAACCCGAGCAGCCCGGCCAGCCCCGCCTCCCACGGACCGCCCGCTCCGGCGAGCACTGTGCAGGCGGCCAGGACGACCAGGCCCAGCGCGATCAGCAATCCGGTCAGCAACGCCTGCGCGCGCGAGGTCCGGCCGACCATGTCCGCGCCGAGCGACGGCTGTTCGTTGGCACGGAAGGAATCCATGTCGTCCGGCACCCGCGGCAGCGGCAGCCTGCCGAGCCGCAGAGCGAGCATCGGCGCCACCGAAGCGAGCGCGGTCGCGATCACCGCGACGACGGAAGCGGCGGCGACCGGGCGGACGTTGCCGACCAGGACGACCCCGGTCGTCACCGCGCCGAACCCCGCCGCGCCGGTGACCGCCACGAACCACGGCAGCCGGTCGGCGACCGAGACCGCGGCGAGCACGCCGTACACCGTCACCGCGGCGAGCCCGGCGGCGAGCGGACCCGCCGACAGCGAGAACAGCGGATGTGGCGGCAGGATCGACATCCCGGCCAGCAGCGCCACGCCGGCCCCGGCGAGCGCGCCCGCCGCCCCGGCCTCGGCGTCGCCGTAGGCCCGGCTGAGCGCGCCGCCACCGAGCAGCAGCACCAGGGCGAGCAGGCCGGACCCGATCGGCGCGAGCACACTGCCCGCGGCCGCCGACTGCACCAGCAGCCCGCCCGCCAGCAGCAGCACGAACGCGGCCACGATGCCGGACCGCCGGGCCACCGCGGGCCCCCAGCCGCCCCGCGTCTCGGCCACGCTGGCGATGGAGTCCACGACGTCGTCGAACAGCAGCGGGCCGCGAGGACGTTCCCGCGGGGTCAGGTGCAGCACCTCGCCGTCGCGGACCTGGGCGGCTGCGACGGTCAGGCCGAGCGCGAGCGGCGCCCCGCCGAGGCGGGACAGCACCCAGCCCGGATGCTCGGCCGACGCCTGTCCCGACGCGCCCGCGAGCCGCACCAGCTGCGGGACCAGCTCGGCGAAGGTGCTCTGCTGCGGCAGGGCGACGTCGACGCGCGCCCGCGGCGTCACCACCGTGACGCGCCGCGTCGTCCCCGCGATCGCCGGTGCGCTCATGCCCGGACCTCCGGCTGCTGAAGGGAACCGGGGGTGCGCCGGGCAAGCTGGAACCGAGGGACGCCCTGGGTGCGTTCAGCGCACCGAGGGACGCCCTTGTCGCACCCAACGCACCGAAGGCGTCCCTCGGTGCATCCGCCGACGCTCATCCGACCGCCTTGGCTGCCTCGATCACCGGCGCGAACTTGGCGCTGGACGCCTCGGCCAGCTTCTGCAGCCCCGCGTTCACCGCCTCCAGCACGATCTCCGACAGGTTGCGCGCGTCGTACTCGCGGATCGCGCGCGGGTCGATGTCGACCGAGGTGAACCGGCCGTCCCCGCGCAGCACGACGGTGACCTCGTTCTGCCGCGAGTGCGCCTTGACCTCCATCGCCTCGACGGTGCGCTGGATGCGCTGGACCTCCTCGGTCTGCTTGCGCACCTGCGCCAGCAATTCGTCCATGTCCGGCGCCGCATAGGGGTCGGTCACTGCTCTTCTCCTCCTGTGTGTCGCACGTGGACACTGCCCACGAACCGCTGGAAATCCCCGGTGAGCGCCCGCGCGTCCGCGGGCGCCGCCGTGCAGGCCAGCTCCAGCACGAGCCGGCCGGACGGCCCCGGCACTGTCAGATGCACCTGGCTTTGCACGAGTTCGAAACCTTCGCCGGTCCGCAGCCGCAGCACCTGGGTCATCCCCGGCGCGGCCGGGCCGCCGACCGCACGGCGGCTGAGCACGTCCAGCCCGGCCATGGCGCGGCCCAGCCGTTCGACGGCTTCCCCGGCGATTTCGGCGATCGACGCCGGATCCGGTCGCTGCTGCACGCCGAGGGTGATGTTCGGCGTGAACTCCCCGCCCGGCGTGGGCCGCACCGCGACGAACGCCGCCCCTGCCGCGCCCGCCCGCTCGGGATCCACCGGCGTCCAGCCGTCCGGGACGTCGAAACCGAGCGGCAGCGTGGTCACGGCGGTCACCACGAACTCACCGCGGAAACCGCGTCGTCCCAAACGGATCCGACGGCATCGGCGGCCTCGCCCGCCGCGGACTCGACAGCGTCCACGGCCGCGCCGCCGTATTCACCGATGGTGTCGGCCACCTTCGGCAGGTCGATGTCGATCTTCGCGCCGATCCCGGCGCCGAGGCCGAGCGCGACCCCGGCCTTGAAGTTCACCTTGATGTGCCCGGACTCGTACACGGCCTGGCCGTCCAGCTGCGCGCCGAGTCCATATTGGAGGGTCCCGTTCGCGCCGACCCCGACGCCGGCGACGTCGGCCGCCACCTCGCCTTCGACCTTGCCACCGACGAAGGCGTTGGCGTGCAGGCCGACGCCGTGCTCACCACCCTGGAGCGAGCCGCTGACCTCGCCGCCCGCGAACACCGTGCCCTTCGCGTGTGCGCCGGCGACGCCCCACTCGCCCTTCAGTTCACCCTCTTCGTGCAGCGCCGCGAGTTCGGCGTGTCCGGACGCCTTCACCTCCCAGCCCTGCGACGACACCTTCGCGTCCCAGCCTGGCGTGAGCCCGTCCTGCTCGTGCGCCCACTTGTAGTACGTGATCTCGGTGTTGCGGAAAGCCTTGTCCCGCAAGCCTTCCGGCTCAGGCCGTCCGAACGGCGTATCGGCCTTCTTCGGTGCGCGCGTGCCTTGGAGCCCGTCCCAGGTGAGTTTCTTCCACCCGGAGTTGCCGAACCAGGAATACGCCGCATTCCGCGGGCGCTTGCGGCCGTCCAGCGGTTCGCCGTTGAGCCAGTGCAACGCACCGCCGCCCCACTTACCGAGTTCGTGCTCGAGCCTGCCCGGCCACTCGGGCGGGAACAGCCGGGCCAGCGCGTCACCGAGTTCGTCGGCGATCTGCCGCGCCGCCGCCGCGGCCTGTTCCCCGAAGTCTCGCGCGGCGGTGAGGAACGCGTCGACCGCGCCAGGGCTCACCGAACGGGACTGGTTGGTGAGCAGCGAGGCGTACTGGTCGAACTGCGCGAGGATCGCGTCCACCGCCGCAGCCGCCGACTGGAACAGCTGCGCGGCAAGGGAAAGCCGCTTCGCCTGATCGTCCAATTTGGACGCCACAGCGGCCAGGCCGGTGCTCAGCTCCCGCGAGGCGGAAGCGAACGCGCTGTAGGCTGCACCTTCCCAGTCCGCGTTGAGTGCCCGCGCGGACTCGCCGATGTCGTTCGCCCGCCCCGAAATCGTCGCCGCCCGCGCGGAGCACCGCTGGGCCGAGGCGGTCAGAGCTCCGGGGTCACCGGTCACCCGGCGACGGCATTCCACCAGCACACGCCGGTAGGCCGCCAGCACGGAGCCGACCGCCCCCGACGCGTCGACGACCCCGGAGCCCCACATCGTCAGCGGCCCTTCGCCGTCGAATCGGCCCCTGCTGTGTGATTTCCGGCGATGTCGACATGTTGCTCGAAGTGCTTGCCGTTGTAGGTCATGTCGATATCGATGTCGACGTCTCTGCCGCCCGGCGCCTCGATCACCGACTGGCCGGTGTTCAGATCGGTGCGGATGACGACCTCGTTCGCCCCGCCCGGAGCGGGCGATGGCGCGGGCACGCTCGGCGGCGAGGCCGGGCGGTCGACCGGGATCCAGCTGTTGGAGGCGTCCGCACCGCCGTGTCCCCAAGCCCCGGAGGTCCCGGACAAGGCGGGCGGCTGGTACTGCGTGAACGACGGCTGCGTCGGGATCGCCGCGCCACCACCGGAACCTCCGCCGACACCGCCTCCGGTGCCGCCGATCGCCTGCTGCCCGGCCGCGCTCGCCACCGGCGGGGGCAGCTGCGGGGCGGTGACCGGCGTGCCCGACACCGCGGCGTTGCCCGCGGAACCCGCGCCACCGCTGGAATCGTGGTGGCCGAACAGCTTCTCGATCTCCCCGATGATCTGCGCGAGCTGAGTGACCTGGTTGGCGAGGTCGACGACGCCGAGTGCCTTGAGCAGCGCGCCGATCGCGGTGATGAACGCCCGCAGCGACGCGCTCGTGGCCGTCGAGAGGGCGACCGCGGCGCCGTAGGTCCACCAGTTCGACATCAGCGCGGCGACCGTCGGGTTCACCGCCGAAACCACGGCGCGGTAGGCCTCCTGCGCGGTCTTGATCAGGGTGCCGGACACGCCCAGCAGTTCGGCGCCCTTCTTCACGACGTCGACGATCTTGGTCAGCTGGTCGAGCGAGTCGGTGATCTTCTTGATCGCCGACTCCGACGCCGCGCCGGACCAGATCTTGCCGAGCTGGTCGGCCGCCTTGTGCAGTTCGGTGTACAGGGAAAGGAACTCGTTGGCCTTGCGCAGCAGGTCGAGCACGTGCTTGGCGATCTGCTCCGGCTGGCCGGTGACGATCTGCGGCAGCACGGTGATCGGCCCGCCGGAGGACGCGGTCGCGTCCATCGCGCTGGAATTGGGGAAAGTCAGCATCGGACCTCACTTCGGGAGCGGCCGGGACGGGAAGTCATACGGAGGCGGGCCGGTACACGCTGACCTTCGCCAGACCGTGGATCCCGGCGTCGACCAAACCGTGGTTGTAGAGCTGCCCGCCGTCACCGACGACGCCGATGACCGGGGCTCCGCCGGGAGAACGCAGCGGCTCGACCACGACGACGTCGCCGCTCTGCACCCCGCCGGGAACGTCGCCGAAGCTGCGCGCGGTGCCCGCGTACACCTCGATCAGCCCGGCACGCGCCTGGTTGTCGGCGTCGCCGGCAAGCCAGTCGTTGAAATCGGCGACCCCGTGGAAGCGGGCGTCGGTGATCGGGTGGTGCCCGAGCTGGCCCAGCCGGGCGTCGCCGAGGTACCGCAGCACGTTCCCCACCGAGCCGGGCTCGCCGCCCGCGCCCGCGCTGTCGTTGATGGCGAGCGTGGCCAGCTCCGCGGCGTGCGAGTTGCCCCAGATCGACGTCCCGTGCGCGGTGCCGCCGGGCGCGTGGCCACCGCCGTAGCCGCCCGCGACCGCCTCGTCGGCGGCCTGATAGGCGTCGGCGCTGTCCTTGACCAGGCCGTTGATCTGTTGCAGCAGCTGCAACAAAGTGCGCACGGCGGTGATCTGGCTGCTGTGCAGCGCCGCGTTCGCCGCCGCGACCGCGCTGCCGAACGACGCGAACGACATCGGCTGCACGATCATGCGTTCGAGGTCGGCGACCGCGTTGATGCCATGGGCGATGATGCCGCCGACATTGCCGACAGCCGAGCGCATGGCCTCCGGTTCGGCCCGGTACTCGCCCGTGCTGACCATGGCTCTCCTTCCCGCTGGGGTGGTGCTGACGAGCAGGTTAAGTTCGCCGTCGCGTGCGGGCGGACGGCAAAAGTACCCACCAGCGCGGCGGGAAGAGTGACCAGAATGACTGGCGGATTACCCACAAAGAAGCCAGGAAGCGCCCCTCGATGAACCCGTCCCGCGATCGTCTGGACGTCCTCGGTGACCTGCCCGGCGAGATCGTCCTGCAGTCCCCGCCCCTGCTGCCCAAGAGCGGGTCCGGCGGGCTGATGCAGCTGATGATGTTCCTGCCGATGATGCTGGGCATGGGCGCCATGTCGTTCGTCTACATCGGACGCGACGGCGGGGTGATGACGTGGATCTTCGGCGCCCTGTTCGTCACCGCGATGGGCGGCATGGTGGTGATGTCGCTCGGCCGCGGCGGCATGGCGAAGAAGGCGCAGATCAACGACGAGCGCCGCGACTACCAGCGCTACCTCGCCGGGTTGCGCGGCCAGGTGCGCGACATCGCCGACGCGCAGCGGGCCACGCTGACCGCGGCGCAGCCGGACCCGGCGGATCTGTGGGCCTACGTCGAGACGGGCAAGCTGTGGGACCGGCGGCGCGAGGCCGCGCACTTCGCGCAGGTGCGTGCCGGGACGGGGCCGCAGCGGTTGGCGACACCGCTCAAGGCGCCGCAGACCGTACCACTGGAGGACCTCGACCCGGTGTCCTCGACCAGCCTGAAACACTTCATCCGCACGTATTCCACCGTCGACGGCCTGCCGGTGGCGGTGTCGCTGCGGTCGTTCGCCGCGGTGTCGCTGTCCGGCCGCCGCCCGGACGCGCTCGGCATGGCACGGGCGCTGCTGGCGCAACTCGCGACCTTCCACTCCCCCGCCGACCTGCGGATCGCGCTGTGCGTCGCGGACGACCGGCGGCACGACTGGGAATGGGCGAAGTGGCTGCCGCACGCCGCGGCGCCGACGGCGGCCGACGCGACCGGACCGCGACGGCTGGCGGCCGCCGAGCTGGGACCGCTGGCCGAGCTGCTCGGCCCCGATCTGGGCGAACGGCCGCCGTTCAGCCGTCGTCCGGCGTCGGCGCCCGATCTGCCGCACGTCGTGGTCGTCGTCGACGGCGGCCAGGCGTTCGGGGAACCCCGGCTGGTCAGCGAACACGGCAGGCTCGGGGTCACCGTGCTGGAGATCGGCGCCGAACAGCCGCGGACGACGTCGAGCGAACTCCTGCTGAGCCTGCACGTCGCGCCGGAGCAGCTCGGCATGGTGATCGCCGACGGCACCGAACAGCGCCTCGGCTTCCTCGGTGTCCCGGACCAGCTCGACCGCGGTGCGGCCGAGGCGCTGGCCAGGATGCTGACCCCGCTGTACCAGGGCACCGCCGTGGTGGCCGAGAAACCGATGTCCGCGACGTTCGGGCTGGCCGGGCTGCTCGGCATCGGCGACCCGCGCGACACCGACGTGGCGGTCACCTGGGCGCCGCGCTCGGCACGGGACCGGCTGCGGATCCCGCTGGGCGTCGACCCCGGCGGACGGCCCGTCGAACTGGATCTCAAGGAGTCGGCGGAGGGCGGGATGGGCCCGCACGGGCTCGTCATCGGCGCGACCGGGTCGGGGAAGAGCGAGCTGCTGCGGACGCTGGTCACCGCGCTCGCGGTCACGCATTCCTCGGAAAGGCTGAACCTGGCGCTGATCGACTTCAAGGGCGGTGCGACGTTCGCCGGGATGACCGGGCTGCCGCACACCTGCGCGGTCATCACCAACCTGTCCGACGACCTCGCGCTGGTCGACCGGATGGCGGACGCGCTGAACGGGGAACTGTTGCGGCGTCAGGAACTCCTGCACGCGGCGGGGAACTACGCGTCGGTGCGGGACTACGAGAAGGCCCGCGAGGGCGGGGCGAACCTGAAGCCGCTGCCGTCGCTGCTGGTGATCATCGACGAGTTCAGCGAGCTGCTGTCGTCGCGGCCGGAGTTCATCGACCTGTTCGTCGCGATCGGGCGGCTGGGCCGCAGCCTCGGCATCCACCTGCTGCTGGCGTCGCAGCGGCTGGAGGAGGGCAGGCTGCGCGGGCTGGATTCCCATCTGTCGTACCGGATCGGGCTGCGGACGTTCTCCGCCGCGGAAAGCCGTGCGGTACTGGGCGTGGCCGACGCGTACCAGCTGCCGCCGGTGCCGGGTTCGGCGTACCTGAAGTCGGACAACGACACGCTCACCCGGCTCAAGGCCGCGTACGTCTCCGGCGAACTCCCGCCGCGCAGCACGGTCGTCCGCGAGGATGGCGAACGTCTCGGCGTCCTGCCGTTTTCCCTTTCCCCGGTGGATATTCCGGTCACCGAAGAGTCCACTGTGGACGAATTGTCGACCTCGCCGAGCACCGGCGAGACGATCATCGGCGCCATGCTGTCGCGTGTGGAGGGTCAGGGTCCGGCCGCGCACCAGATCTGGCTGCCGCCGCTGGCCGAACCGCCCACTTTGGACCAGTTGCTGCCCCCGCTCGGCGAGGATCCGGAGCGCGGCCTGTGCCCGCTCGACTGGGGTGGCAACGGGAAGCTGACGATCCCGGTCGCGCTGGTGGACAAGCCGTTCGAGCAGCGGCGCGACATGCTGTGGGCCGACTTCTCCGGCGCGGCGGGGCACGCACTGATCGTCGGCGCCCCGCAGAGCGGCAAGAGCACGCTGATGCGGGACATCGCCGCGATGCTCGCGCTGACGCACACGCCGTCGGAGGTGCAGTTCTTCGTGCTGGACATGGGCGGTGGCGCGCTGGCGCCGATCGCCGGGCTGCCGCACGTCTCCGGCTACGCCACCCGCCGCGACGCGCAACGCTGCCGCCGCGTCGTCGCCGAGCTGACGACGTTGCTGGAGCAGCGCGAGGAGTTCTTTGCCGCACAAGGCATCGAGTCGATGGCGGCGTTCCGCTCCGGCCGCGCGGAATTCACCGAGAGCACCGACGGCCGCGAATTCGGCGACGTGTTCCTGTTCGTGGACAACTGGACCACGATCCGCCAGGAGTACGAACAACTGGAGGAGCAGATCACCGGTCTCGCCGCGCGAGGCCTCGGTTTCGGCATCCACGTCATCGTTTCGCTGAACCAGTGGATCGGTGTCCGCGCGCAACTGCGCGACGCCGTCGGCACGCGGTTCGAACTGCGACTGGGTGATCCCGCCGACTCCTCGATCGACCGCAAGATCGCGCAGAACGTCCCCGCCGACGCGCCGGGCCGCGGCCTGACCGCGGAAAAACTGCACTTCCTGGCCGCACTCCCGCGCATCGACGGCGACCAGCGCCCGGACACCGTCGGGGCGGGCGGCGTCGACCTGGTCCGCCGTGTTTCCGCCGCCTGGCAGGGTTCCCGGGCCCCGCAGGTCCGGCTGCTCCCGCCCGAGGTGCCATTGGACTCGCTGCCGTCAGCGCCACACAAGCACGTCACCCTTGGCATCGCGGAGTCGACACTGCGGCCGGTGCACCTGGATTTCGCCACGGATCCGCACTTCCTGGCCTTCGGCGACGTCGAATCCGGGAAGAGCGCGCTGTTGCGCGCCCTGGCCCGCGGCATCTCGGCGGCCTACACCCCCGACGAGGCCCTGATCCTCGTCGGCGACTACCGCCGCACGCTGCTCGGCGCCGTCGACGAGCCGCACCTGCTGGGCTACGCGGGCGCCGAGAACACGCTGACGGACCTGATCGGCCAATGCCAGACGGCCATGCGCAACCGCCTGCCCGGCCCGGACGTCACCCCCGACCAGCTCCGCAACCGCTCCTGGTGGCGCGGCCCCGACCTGTTCGTCCTCGTCGACGACTACGAACTCGTCGCCGCCGTCGGCCGCAATCCGTTGCTGCCGCTGCTGGAATTCCTTCCCCAGGCCCGCGACATCGGCCTCCACCTGATCATCGCGCGCGGCTCCGGTGGTGCGGGGCGGGCGCTGTACGAGCCCGTGCTGCAACGGCTGCGCGAACTCGGCTCGCCCGGTCTGATCATGTCCGGTGCCAAGGAGGAGGGTCCGCTGCTCGGCGACGTCAAGCCGTCACCCCAGCCCGCCGGCCGCGGCACCCTGGTCTCGCGACGGCACGGCACCGGTCTGATCCAGGTCGCCTGGACCAAACCCGCCGACTCCTGATCCGCCGGCGTTTTCGAGCGCCCCAATGTGGCATTGGTTGCGTCCAACGCACCGAACGCCACATTGGGGCGTTCGGGCCACCTCGGATGCGGAGCCGGAGTCCTGGGGCCTCACCCGGTTGGCCCACTACGTTCCTCCGGCGCGATACCGACTTCGGTAGGTTACGAAGTCCCCAACCGTCCACCTAGGTTGGTGAAATCGTTTCAACCGGAACGAGCTCCCCGAACCCGTTGGCCGGAGGACGTTTCATGCGATTGTCGAGGGCTGTCGCCGTGGCAGCCGGAGCCGCCGCGGCGCTGAGCATCGTCTCAGCCGGTGCCGCGAACGCCCAGGAGGACATCATCGGCGGCGGAACGGTCAGTTCCGCGCCGTGGGGTGCCCAGATCTACTGGAACAACGTCACCGACAACGGTGGCTTCGAGTGCTCCGGGACGATCATCGCCCCGCAGTGGGTACTCACCGCGCAGCACTGCCTGAACAAGCCGGGCATGCACGTCAAGGTCGGCGACGTGAAGCTCCAGCAGGGCACCGAGGCCGCTGTGGACCAGCAGAAGGCCTCGCCGAACGGTGACATCGCGTTGCTGCACCTGACCAAGGCGGTCACCACGACGTTCATGAAGCTCGGCACCGGCAACCCGCCCAACGGTGCGACCAACCAGATCTACGGCTGGGGCCGCACGCAGGGCAGCAGCCCGCCCTCGAGCACCCTCAAGACGGCGAACGTGAAGGTCACCGGGACCAGCACGGACGCCTTCGGCGGTCAGGCCATCGCCAGCAAGGGCATCAACGGCTCGGCCTGGCACGGCGACTCGGGCGGCCCCCAGCTGGCCGACGGCGTGCAGGTCGGGGTCTGCTCGACCGGCGAGAACAGCGGTTCGGACCCGCAGGGCACGCAGAATTACGCGAGTGTCGCGCACAGCCGCGACTGGATCAAGTCGACGGCCGGGGTCTGACCTCACGCCCCGTCCGGCGCACCGAAGGTCCCCTTCACCGCATTGCCCGCGGTGAAGGGGGGCGTCCGGGCGTCTCCCCGCCCCCCACCAGTGTCATTTTAACAACTGTCGGGGGCGGCCACAATCGAAGTGTTGATGACGGGG
>NZ_JBHYIK010000029.1:83948-112361 GCF_042739735.1 Amycolatopsis sp. NPDC059027
GGCGCGCCCCACCCCCCCCGCGCCCGCGCGCCCCCCCCCCCGACCCCCCCCCCGCCCGCCCCCCCGCCCCCCCCCCCCCTTCCGCGCTTCACCCCGCCCCGAACGACGCGCACTGCCTGGGATCCACCGGCACGCACGCCGGGTGAGGCGGGGGCCGGTTGCGACAAGGGCGTCCCTGGGTGCGTTGGATGCACCAGGGGCGTCCCTCGGTGCGGTAGATGCACCCAGGGCGTCCCTCGGTTCCACCGGCCATACAGTCCACTCAGGACGGAAAGGGCCGAAGTGAGCCATCCACGCTCAGGCGCACTTCGCCGCGCTGATGATCGAAACCGCGGTCACTTTTCCCTCCGGGGAGGTGACGAACTCGTAGCGCCAGCCCGGTTTCCCGTCGATCGGCAGCTGGTACCGCTTGTTCTCGCCCACCTTCAGGCCGCGCGCGTCGTACGCCTTCTTCAGTTCGTCCACAGAGGACCCGGCGCCGATGCCCTCGGCGGTCTTCGCGTCCGGCGGCGCCCCGAGTTCCCGCAGCCCGTCCTTGCCGAACGACGCGCCACCGGAGGCGGCGAAGGCCTTGTCCCGCGCTTCACGCTTCTCCGCCAGCTCCGCGATCGCGAGCGCCGAATCGGCCATCAGCCGGGCGACCTCGGCCGACTTCGCCGCCGACCGCGCGCTCCCGGCAGCCGAGGTGTCCCCGTCGGAACCCCCGGCTCCGGCGGCCTCGTCGGCCTTCTTGTTCAGTTCCTTGGACTTCTTCTCCGCCGCTTCCTCGGCCGCGATCCTCGCCGGATCGGGCGCGGGCCCGCCGGTGTAGCTGAAGTCGGCGCAGCCGTCCAAAGTGGACGTCGGAGCCGGGGCGAGCTTGCCGGCGGCCAGCGCCGCCTCCTTCGCCATGCCCGGTGCCAGACCGCGGTACCCGGCCGGGCCGAAGACCTCGGGCTTGGCCGCCGCGGACGCGGCCTCGGTGCCGGTGCCGGTGCCGGACGAGCCGCCCGACGTACAGGCCGTGACACCGGTGAGCAGCGCCACAGTGAGAGCGAGCAGGCCGGATCTGCCGAGGACGGACGTGTTCAGGTTGGTGCGCATCGAGTGATACCCCCTCTTTCCGAGGGGAAGACTAGCCGACCCCCACGACAGTCTCCGAGCGGAATACCGGCCGCGACCGCACCGACAACGCCGTCGCGGCGACGATCACCGCCAGCACGCCCGCGGCGGCCAGCAGCGTCCAGAAATCGGGGTGCGCGACCGACTGTCCCCGCAGCGCCTGCCAGGTGAGGATCACGAACATCCCCGCGTACCCGAACGCCGCGGTCCACACCAGCCGCCGTCGCACCCCCTCGGCCCGCAGCACCGGATACCGCCGCGCCAGCAGCACGAGGCCGAGCGCGATCAGCGGCAGCGCCTGCATGGCGTGGATCCCGACGAAATGCGGGATCCGCAGATCCCCGCCGACGGTGCTCCAGCCGGTGATCGGCAGCCCCGGCCCGCCGTCGGGCGCGCCCACCGTGTGCGCTCCGAACGTCGAGGGGCTCCCGCCCGTGCGGAACACCGCCTGCTGTTCGGGCGTCGCGGTGAACATGAACATCGCGGCGGCCATCCCGGCCAGCGACAGCCCGGTGCCCCAGCGCAGCGCGGAGCTCAGCGCGCGGTCCGGCATGCGCTGGAACAGCAGCAGCACCACGACCGCGGCGATCGCCAGCCAGGAGAGGTAGGCGCCGCCCGCGACGACGTTGTTGATCGCGGAATCGGTGGGCGTGGCCCTGTTGAAGTGCAGCTGCTGGTCGCGGAAGATCATCTGGAACACCAGCAGCGCCATGTCGAGCCCGATCGCGACGGCGAACACCGTGCCGAGCCACCAGCCGATCCGGCGGCCGCGCCGCACCTGGGACAGCAGCAGCGCCAGCGTGATCGCGTAGGACCCGATCGCGACGGTGAATTTGAAGGGTTTGAGCCAGATCGGCGCGTTGACGATCACGCGGTCGTCGACGAGCAGGCCGAGGAGCGACACCGCGCAGAGCACCGCCATCGCACCGGTCAGCACCACCAGCGGGCGATGCAGCGAGCGTAAGCTGATTCCGTTGTCCGACATGGCATCGAGCGTGCCGCGACGAGTTCTGTGTGACACTGGTGCGAGCCCCCGTCACCAGGTGAGGACAACCCCACCGGAGGCCTGTGGGTAATAGTGCCGTCAGCGCGACCGGCAGTTGTGCCGTTTGACCATCCCCTCTCCTTTTCTAGCGTGACATTCACCATGAGCGGCTCGGAAAGTGAGCCGTTCCACCCGGGATTTCCCCCGCGAACGAGAGGAGGTGGCCCGTCGATGTCCAGTCCGGGATTCCAGTCCGATTCCGCCGCGATGACGCGCGCCGTCCAGGGCTTCGAGGAGACCGCGTCGAACGCCAAGACCACCATGGCCAGCTTGGAGTCCGAGCTGACCGAGACGCTGCGCAACTACAAGGGTGACCAGGCCCTCGCGTTCTGGGACCTGCAGCGCCGCCTGCAGGAGAAGATGGGCGCCGCGGTCCGCGAGCTCGACACCATGTCGCAGCTGGTCCACTCCAGCCACGCGAACTACAACCGCGGCGACGCGGACACCAGCTCCAGCTTCCACGGGGTCGGAAGCACGCTCGAAGGCAGCGTCGTCCCCCGTCTCAACCTCTGATCCGTTCCGGAGAGGACACTTCCGATGGCCGATGTCGTCGAAATCAATTTCGCCGCGCTGCAGCACAGTTCGGCGTCGCTGGCCGCCAAGGCCAAGGCGCTGACCTCGCAGCTGGAGCAGCTGCACCAGAACCTCCAGCCGATCACCGCCACCTGGTACGCCTCCGGCAGCTCCGCCGGTGAGGCCGCCCGCCAGGCCGAGACCCGGCTGCGCCAGGCCACCGCCGACATCGTCGCGATCATCGCGCAGTTCGGCACCAAGGTGGGCGACGCGCACGACCTCCAGCACCAGCTGGAGAACCGCAACCAGGGCCTGTTCGCAGGCTGATCCCCCGCCGTCGGTTGGCCGGTGCGAGGAACCCCAGCTCGCATCGGCCAACCGGCTTTTCCGCCTCAGCTGACCACGAGAGAGTCGGGACCGATGCACGACCAGTCGTACTACGTTCATCTGGAATCGCTGAAGGACTTCGTGCGTGAGCTGGAGACCCAGATCCACGCGATGGCGAAGCCGAACGACTTCCTGCTCACCCTCGGCGACCACCCCCTGCTGTTCGGCGAATTCGGCGAAGCCGGTTCGCTGGCCGACGCCCATCACGCGGCGGTCGCCGAGATGCAGGGCCTCCTCGACCAGGTCCGCGGCGCCATCACCTTCGCCCAGGACGTGACGAACACCGTCGCCGACGGCTACCAGGCGGCCGACGAATCGGTCGCGGGCGATCTGCACACTTCCGGCCAGGCGACCGGCCTGCTCGATCCGCTGCTGTCCGCGCTCGGTCTCGGCGGCACGGGCGGGACGTCGAACGCAGGGGGAATCAAGGGATGACCACCGCACACACGAACTTCGCCGCGTACACCCATCAGCAGCTGTACGCGATGTTGCAGGCGGGTGACCCGAACAGTGCGCGCGCCGCGGCGGACAAATGGGCCTCGACCGCGCGCGGGCTGCACGACCAGGCCGAAAACCTGTCCGCGGAACTGGCCGACTTCTCCGACAGCTGGGCAGGAGGCGCCGCCGACCAGTACCACCGGATGATCACCGACCTCGTCGGCGGGATCCGCAAGGTCGCGCAGACCGCGCAGGGCATGAACCACCTGCTCGAGGACGCGGCCGACGCGCTCGTGAAGGCGAAGAAGCAGATGCCGCCGCCGGTCGCGGTCCCCGACGTCGCCCCCACCGACGTCGCGCTCGCCGTCAACCCGCCCCTGCTGCCGCCGGACGCCTCGCCCGCCGTGGTCCAGGCGGCCGCGCAACAACGCCAGCAGGCGATCAAGAACGTCGAGGCGCAGCAGACGGCGGCCAATGCCGCGGGCGACGCGCACGGCAAAGCGATCGTCGTGATGACCCAGCTCGCCGGGGAGTACACCGCCGCGGAAGAGGCCATCCCGGTCTCGCCGAACGCGGCCCCTGTCCCGAAGCCGCCCACCGGCGGCGGGAGCACCGGGGGCAGCGGGGCTGCCGGCAACGGGGTCACCGGCAGCGCGCCGCCGCCCGTCGTCACGCCCGGCACCGGACACCCGCTGCCCGGCGGCACCCCGACGCCGCCGGGCACGGGCCCCGCCCACACCGGGGGCAACCCGCTCTTCGGCGACATGTTCACCGCCGGGCTCGCCGCGGCCTCGGCCGCCGCGTTCGGCCGGTTCGGGTCGATCATGCCGCGGATCCCCGCGTGGGCGAGCGGCAAGAAGAACGAGGAGAACAAGGAAGAGAAACCGGGCACCAAGCTCGGCGGCGGAGGCGCGGCGGCGCCGGGCGCGACCGGAGGTTCCGGTGGCGGCATCCCGATCGGGGGCGGGAGCGTCCCGCCGATCGGCGGTGGCGGCGGCGGGGTCACCGGCCCCGGCGAGGTCCCCGCGGCCCATTCCGGACTGGCGGGTGACGGCGGTGCGGGCAACGCGCTGTCCGGGCTCGCGGGTGGCGCGGCGGGTGCCGCGGGCGCCGCCGCGGCGAAGGGCGCCATGCCGATGATGCCCATGATGCCGATGGGCATGGGCGCGGGCGGTGATCTCGGTTCGGGCAAACGGATCCCGGCCTGGCTCGTCGAGACCGAGAACGTCTGGGGGCAGTCGTCCCCGGTCGCCCCTTCGGTGATCGGTGAGGAACCGGAAACCCGCTGACCGCAGGGAAAGGGACGCGCTCGGTGACTTCTGCAGCCACCGCCGGAGGTTACCGGGTCGCCCCGGCCCGGCTCGATCAGGTGGCGGGCGAACTCGGCGGACACGCCGGGACGCTCGCCACCACACAGTCCACAGTGGCCGGTGAAAAGCTCCCGGCGGCGGCCTTCGGCGAACTGGCCGGATCCGCCGCCGCGGCGGCTACTTTCGCGAAGACGATGACGGAACTGGCCGAGCGTCTCGGCAAGCACGTCGAACGGCTTCACACTGTCCAATCAGGACTCACCGCGAGCGCCGCAGGTTATCGCCGCCTCGACGCGCGGGTCGCGGCGATGTACCGCGCGCTGCTCCCGGAGGACCCACTGCCCGCCGCGGGCAACCCGGCCGGGGTCGGCGGCGCGGCGGACACCGGCGCCTGGGCGGGCGAGATCACCCGCAACCGGGCGAAAATCGCCGACGCGCTCACCGGCGAGCGCGACCATCTCGCCCAGCTCCTCGCCCACGGCGGCGACCCGGCCGACGTCGAGCGCGCGCAACGCAGGATCGCGCTGTACGAGGACATTCTCACGCACAACCGGCAGATTCTGCGGTTCGATCCCGCGGGCGACGGCCGGATCGCCGAGCTGATCGGCCATCTCGAACCCGGCACGCGCAGCGTCGGCCTGTTCGTCCCCGGTACCAACACCCGGCTCGACAACTTCGACGGCTACGCCGGGCTCGGCAGGAGCCTGGTGGCCGCGGACCCGGCCGGGCGGACCGCGATGGTCGTCTGGGCCGACGGTGTTTTCCCACAGGGCGTCGCCGCGCAGGCCCCGGACTCCGGTTACGCGCGGACGCAGGCTCCGGATCTCAAGACGTTCACCGACGAACTGCGCGGCCAGATCGCGAGCCATGCCGGCCGCGACGTCATGGTGACCGCGATCGGGCACAGCTACGGCGGCGCCACCGTCGGGCTCGCCGAGAAGCTCGGTCTCGACGTCGACCGCGTGCTGCACGTCGAATCGGCCGGGATGGGGCACGGGATCTGGGATCCTTCGGACCTCCCGCCGAGCCAGGCCGGGGTCCAGCGGTACTCGATGACAGCGCCGCTCGACCCGATCGTCGTCGCGCAGGGCAACGCCCGCGTGGCGGAATGGCTGGGCTCGGACATCGGGCACGGCGCCGATCCGGACACCTTCCCCGGCGTCACCGACCTGGAAACCGGCAGGGGCGCGAACGGCGAGCTGCTGTGGGGCGTGTCCGCGCACAACGACGTCCTCAAGCCGGGATCGGACTCGTGGAGCAACATCTACGACGTGATCACCGGCGGAACGGTCACCCCGGAAGGCAGCCTCGAAGGCCTGAACATGGTGAGGATGGTCCCGTGATCACCGAGAGCACCGATCTCGACCGGCTGGCCCAGGAACTGACCGCGGTCATCGACCGGGTCGCCGCGACGTTCGGCGAGGGCGCGCTGCGAACCGTCGCGGGCGAACTCGACTGCGATCCGGCCCGGCCCGGCGTCCTGACCTGCTGGCAGTACGGCGTCCGGCTGGAGCGGCCGGTCAACGCCGAACGCCGCCTCGTCGAGCTCGTCGTCCCCACCCTGGAACGCGACGGCTGGCAGGTCCGCGACCGCAGCACCGCGCTGGACCTCGTCGCCCGCTGCAGCCGCGCCGGCGCCGATTTCACCGTGCACGTCGCCCGCTCCGGCGCCGGTGTCGCCATCGTCGGCTCCACCCGCTGCGTCACCCCCTGAATCACGCGAGATCTCCGTCCAATCACGCGAGTTCCGCCCCCAATCACGCGAGTTCCGCCTCTGATCACGTGACTCCTCCATTTTCGCCCCGGGGAGGGTTCGCAGGTCTCGCGTGATCGAGGGGAGGTCTCGCGTGATCAGGAGGAGATCTCGCGTGATGGAGTGAAGCGGGAGGGGCGCCAGGAGCGGCGGCGGCCCCGGCGGAACGCGGCGACGGCGAAACCGGCGGTGACGGCGGCGCCGACCCCGGCCAGCGCGAGCACGCCCGCGACGCGGTCGGCGCGGGGGCGGGCGTCCGAAGCGGCGGGGATGACGGCAGGGAGCGACGCCGGTTTTCCTGCCACACCAGGGCCCGTGACGTCGGCGGGTAGTGCGGAGGACACCGCGGCGTAGGCGTCGACGACGCCCCAGCCCCGGCGTGGGTCACGACCGCCGGAGGACGGCCGGTGCGCGGTCAGCAGGAGCCGGGTGACCACCTGGTCGCCGGTGAGGTCGGGCTGGTACGCCCGCACGAGCGCGGCGACCCCGGCGACGTACGCCGCCGCGAGGCCCGGATTCGTGATGCCCCAGCGATGTCCGCCCCCGGCGCCCGCCGAAGTGCTCACCAGGTCCGCGCCGGGGGCCGCGATGCCGAGGTAGTCCCCGGCTTCGGTCTGCGCCGGCTCGCCCGCGACGTTGACCGAGCCGACCGCGAGCGTCCCCGGCGTCGCCGTCGGGTAGGTGCGCCCGCCCTGCTGGGTCGCGGCCGCGGGCGAAACGACCACGGCGCCCTTACCCCGCGCCCGATCGACGGCCGCCGCCAGCTCCGGGCTGTCCGAAGTGGACGGTACGGCGACGAGGATCACCCCCGCGCCCTTCTGCGCGGCCTGATCGATCGCGGACGCGAGTGCCTTCGGATCCCCGCCTTCGGTGCTGCCGCCGCCGGTGGTGTACCGGATCGGGAGGATCCGCGCCGCCGGCGCGATCCCGGCGAACGTCGTCGACGGATCCGGTTGCGCCGCCACGATTCCGGCCGCGATCGTGCCGCGCCCGTCGCAGTCCGACGCCGCGTCGCCGCCGCCGGTGAGCTGTCCGCGCAGCTGCGGGTTCTGCCCGTCGACCCCGGTGCCGACCACGGCGACCACCTGCTTCTCGCCCCGGGTGAGCGGCCAGATCCGCGCCGGGTCGATCAGCCGCTGCCCCCACGGGACGGCCCCGGTGTACGTGCCGAGCGGCGTCGCGCACTGCCCTTGCGCGGGCGGCGCGGCCGAGGCTGTCGCGGGAAGTCCCAGCGCGAGCAGACCGGCGACCGCCACCACGCCATCGAGCCGTCTCCGCACTCCCCCAAGTTAGGCCGGGGCACCCCACGGGAACGACGGCAATTCCACCGTCGCGGCCTCGCGAGGCCGTCAGTGCAGGTCCATGCCCAGGTCCAGCGTGGCGGCGGAGTGCGTCAGCCCGCCCACCGACAGGTAGTCCACCCCGGACTGCGCGTAGGCCCTGGCCCGGTCCAGGGTCAGCCCGCCGGACGAATCCAGCCGCGTTTTCGGGGAGACCTCGTCCCGCCGCTCGACCGCCCGCGCGCACTGCTCCGGCGAGAAGTTGTCCAGCAGGATCTCGTCGGCGCCGAAGAGCAGTGCCTCCTCCAGCTGCGCCAGATCGTCGACCTCGACCTCGCACGGCAGTTCCGGCGCGTGCTCCCGCACGGCCTCGAGCGCCGCGGTCACCGAACCGGCCGCCACGACGTGATTGTCCTTGATCAGCACCGCGTCGCCGAGCCCGAGCCGGTAGTTGACCCCGCCGCCGCAGCGCACCGCGTACTTCTGCAGCAACCGCAGTCCCGGCAACGTCTTGCGGGAGTCCCGGATCGCGCAGCCTGTACCGTCCACTTCGGACACCCAGGCCGCGGTGGCGGTGGCGATGCCGGAGAGATGGCACAGCAGATTCAGCGCCGTCCGCTCGGCGGTCAGCAGCCCGCGCACCGGACCGCTCAGCACCAGCGCGGGCTCGCCGGCGACCAGCCGCTCGCCGTCGTCGCGAGCGCCCAGCACCTCGTAGTCCGTGCCCAGCACGGCGTCGAAAACGGCCAGCGCCACGGGAATCCCGGCGACGACACCGGGAACGCGGGGCGTCAGCTCGGCCAGCGCACGGGTGCCCGCGGGCACGGTGGCGGCGGTGGTCGCGTCACCGCCGTACCGCAGGTCCTCGGCCAGCGCCGTGGTGATCACGCGCCGGACGTCGGCGATGTCCAGCCCGTACTTCACCAGCGCCAGCTCGACATCGGGCGAAAACGGGAACAGCTCTGGGAAAACCTCTGTCATGCCACACCCTCCATGCGAATCTCCTCGGCCAGCACCGGCTGCCCGGACGGGCTGAGCCGGACGTACTGGCTCCGCCGCCAGTCCAGACCGCCACGATCGGGGAAGTCCGTGCGCACGTGACTGCCCCGCGATTCGGTGCGCCGCGCGGCCGCCGCGAGCAACGCCTGCGCCACCACGGTGAGCGCGGCGTCCTCCACCGCCTTCTGTGTCCACAACGGACTGTCGTGATGGGACAGATC
This sequence comes from Amycolatopsis sp. NPDC059027, assembly GCF_042739735.1. NCBI lineage: Bacteria > Bacillati > Actinomycetota > Actinomycetes > Pseudonocardiales > Pseudonocardiaceae > Amycolatopsis > Amycolatopsis sp. NPDC059027. The sequence continues at coordinate 92,996 of NZ_JBHYIK010000029.1, forward strand.
GAGCACCGAACCCGCCGCCGCGAGGCCGTCGGCGTCCCGCCCGATCGCGGCGTACCGGCTCATGACCCGCTGCAGCGCGTCGCGATCGGCGGTCACAGCCGTCCCGCGTTCCGGCAGCCGCCCGCGTGCCGGATCGGCGAGCAGCCCGGCGGCCAGGTCGGCGGACACCGCCTCGGCGACCCGCCGGCCGACGACCAGGCCCTCCAGCAAACTGTTGGACGCCAGCCGGTTCGCGCCGTGCAGCCCGGTGCGGGCCACCTCGCCGGCCGCGTAGAGCCCGCGCACCCCGGACCGTCCGTCCGCGGTGGTCACCACGCCGCCACAGGAAAAATGCGCGGCCGGGGTGACCGGGATGGCGTCGACGGCCGGATCGACACCGAGCGCCGCGCAGGCCGCGTGCACGGTGGGGAACCGCTTGGCGAAGCCGGAAATGCTGGTGGCGTCGAGGAAAACGTGATCGTCGACGCCGCCGGGCGCCTGTGCCATCCGCCGTGTGACCGCCGCCGACACCACATCGCGCGGCGCGAGGTCGCCGAGCGGGTGGACCCCGCGCATCACCGGCGCCCCCGCCGCGTCCAGCAGCGTCGCCCCCTCGCCGCGCACCGCCTCGGTGACCAGCGGGCAGCGGCCCCGCGCGCCCGGAGAGTACAGCACCGTCGGGTGGAACTGGACGAACTCGATGTCCGCCACCGCGGCACCGGCCCGCAACGCGAGCGCGAGCCCGTCGCCGGTGGCGATCTCCGGATTCGACGTCGCCTGGTACAGCTGGCCGGCCCCGCCCGTCGCGAGCAGCACCGCGGGCGCACGCACTACCCCGGGCACGCCGTTCCGGTCGAGGACGGCCACCCCCGCGACGTCACCGGCGGGCGTGCGCAGCGCGTCGACGGCGATGTGGTGCTCCAGCACGGGAACCCCCTGGCCCCCGGCCTTGGCGACCAGGGCCCGTTCGACCTCGGCACCGGTCGCGTCGCCACCGGCGTGGATCACCCGGAACGCGCTGTGCCCGCCTTCCCTGGCCAGCGCCGGGCCGCCGCCCGCCGCGACGTCGAAGCGGGCACCGGCCGCGCGCAGCCAGGCCACCGCCGCCGGGCCGCCGTCCAGTATCGAACGCGCGGCGTCCTCGTCACAGAGTCCCGCACCCGCGACAAAGGTGTCCTCGGCGTGTTTGCCCACCGAGTCGCCGAGTTCGTGTTCCCTCTCGAGCACGACCGCGATGCCGCCCTGCGCCCAGCGGGTGTTGCCGTCGGCGACCGCCGCCTTGGTGACCACCAGGGCGTGCAGGCCGAGCTCCTGCGCCCGCAGCGCGGCGGTCAGCCCCGCGACCCCGCTGCCGATCACGACCAGATCCGCGCGCGCCTCCCAGACGGGAGTTTTCGCCTGGAAGTCACTAACCGGGGTGGTCATTCGCCGCCGCCGGGCTGCCCGATCTCGATCATCCGCCGCACCGAAGCCCGCGCCTTCGCCGCGGTTTCGGGGTCGACGTGGACCTCGTCGGCACCTTCGCGCAGCGAGCGCAGCAGGGCCGCCGGGGTGATCATCTTCATGTACCGGCAGGAGGCCCGGTCGTTGACCGCGCGGAAGTCGATCTCCGGCGCGGCCTTGCGCAGCTGGTGGATCATGCCTATCTCGGTGGCCACCAGCACCGACTTCGCGCGCGTGTCCCGCGCGGCGTGCACCATGTCCCCGGTGGACAGGATCTTCACCCGCTCCGGCTCCACCGCGCCCTCGCCCGCGAGGTACAGCGCCGAGGTCGCGCAGCCGCATTCGGGGTGGATGAACAGGTCCGCGTCCGGGTTCTCCGACGCGCGCGCGGCGAGCTCGGCGCCGTTGATCCCGGCGTGCACGTGGCACTCCCCCGCCCAGACGTGCAGGTTCTCCCTGCCGGTCACGCGCTTGACGTGCGCGCCGAGGAACTGGTCCGGCAGAAAGAGAACTTCCTGGTCCGCGGGGATCGAAGCGACGACGTCGACGGCGTTCGAGGAGGTGCAGCAGATGTCGGTCTCCGCCTTGACCTCGGCGGTGGTGTTCACATAGGACACGACGACCGCACCGGGGTGTTCGGCCTTCCATGCCCGTAGCTCGTCGCCGGTGATGGAGTCGGCGAGGGAACAGCCGGCCCGCGCGTCCGGGATCAGGACGGTCTTCTCCGGTGCGAGAATCTTCGCGGTCTCGGCCATGAAGTGCACGCCGCAGAAGACGATCGTGGACGCGTCGCTGCTCGCCGCGATCCGGCTGAGCGCGAGCGAATCGCCGGTGTGGTCGGCGATGTCCTGGATCTCCGGCACCTGGTAGTTGTGCGCCAGCAGCACGGCGTCCCGTTTGCGGGCGAGTGCCCGTACCTCGTCCGCCCAGTCCGCGTTCGCCTCGACCCCGCCGTAGGGCGTGAGATCGGTTTCCATCGTGATGGTCATACCTGGCCCTCCTGGACCCGTTCTCGGTTTTCGCCTTATAATCGAAAACCGTGCGAAGTCATCTTAACACCCGCGCCCCGCTGGCCCACGAGGTTTTGGGGGCAGTACTTCAAGTGCGCTCGGACACACTCCGGGTGCTGCTGTGGCAGCGCGCGCTCGATCCCCACCTCGGCCGCTGGTCCCTGCCCGGCGGACGGCTGCGCCCCGACGAGGACGTCGAAACGTCCATCCGGCGCCAGCTCGCGGAGAAGGTCGACGTGCGCCAGCTCAAACACGTCGAGCAGCTGGCGGTGTTCAGCGCGCCGGACCGCGTTCCCGGCCCGCGCGTCGTGGCCACCGCGTTCCTCGGCCTCGTCCCCTCCGACGTCGACCCCGAGATCCCCGAGGACACCGCGTGGCACGACGTCGCCGAGCTGCCCCGGACGGCGTTCGACCACGAGTCGATCGTGCTGCGCGCCCGGGACCGGCTGCGCTCGAAGCTCTGCTACACCAACCTCGGCTTCGCGCTGGCACCCGAGGAGTTCACGGTGTCCGCGCTGCGCGGGCTCTACTCCGCCGCGCTGGGCTACCGCGTGTCGGCCACGAACCTGCAGCGCGTGCTTTCGCGGCGCGGCCTGCTGGAGCCGACGGGACACACCGCGCCGCCCGGCCGTTCGGGCGGCCGCCCGGCCGCGCTGTTCTCCTTCGCGGGCAAAGGGATGCAGATCACCGACCCGTTCGCGGTGTTCCGCCCACCGTCGGGCCGCTGACCGTGCTGCGCGGCGCCCGTTCGCCCCGTACCGTGGACGGGTGGCCGAGCCGGAGCAGGAAACCAGCGAGACGACGATACTTCCGTTGTTCCCGTTGCAGACCGTGCTGCTGCCCGGAACGCACCTGCCGCTGCACATCTTCGAACCGCGCTATAGACAGCTGACCGCGGACCTGGTCGGCGGCACCGTCCCCGGGCGCGAATTCGGCGTCGTCGCGCTGCGCACTCCGGTGGTCCGCGAGGTCCGTGGTCTGGACCACCTCTACGACGTCGGGTGCAGCACCGTCCTGCGCGAGGCCAAACGGCTGCCGGACGGACGTTTCGACGTGGTGACCACCGGACGGCGCCGGTTCCGGCTCCGCGAGATCGACTGCGTCTCCGCGCCGTACCTCATCGGCTCGGTCGACTGGGTCGCCGACGACCCCGTTCCCCCGGCCGCCGCGGACACCGCGGCGCGCCTCGCCGAGGTCGCGCGGGCGGCGCACGAGCGGTACTGCGAGGCCGCCTGGCGCTCCGACGACTGGCAGCACCCCGACGCCGACACCGACATCGCCGAACTCGCCTACCAGCTCGCCGCCGACTGCCTGCTCCCGCTCGCCGACCGCCAGCGCCTGCTGGAGGAGACGCACCCGCTGCGCCGGCTGCGGATCGTGTGCCGGCTGCTGACCCGCGAGGCCGGTTTTCTCGCCACGCTCGGCGCCGTCCCGCTCCCCCCGAGCGAACTGACCGACCTGAGCCGCCCGGCCAACCTCAACTGACCGGCGCGAGTCCCACACTCACGACAGTGAGTTCCCCATTCGCGACAGCGAGTTCCCCGCTCACGGCACACGCGAACGTGGAACTCGGGAACCCGAGTGTGGGACTCGGGCGGCTGAACGTGGGACTCGCGACCGGACTACTTCGCCGAGCCGGAGCCGGAGTCCGAGTCCGAGCCGCCGTTCCCGTTCCCGCCGCCGAACTTGTTCCAGACCTTGCCCGCGGCACCCGAGACCGCCTCGCCGACCTCGCTGAACGCCTTGACCAGCGGGTCGCTCGACTCGCTCCACGAGTCGCGGTAGGACTTCGCCGCGGACTTGAGATCGTCGGTCCAGTTGGACGCCGGGGCGTCGTCGTCGCGGCGCAGGTAGTCCCCGGCCAGGATCGCGCGGTACTCCTCGGACGCGGCCCACTTCTGCAGCTGCGCCGCGCGCACGACGGCGAACGGGTGCGACAGGGTCTCGACGTTGCGCAGCTTGAGAAAACTGTCGCGGATGTCCTCGACCGACTCGTACTCCGCGGCCTGCTGGAGGAACGACGGGATGTCGATCTTCGCGGGGTCGATCCCGCCCGCGACCAGGATCTGCGCGCGCAGCGCCGCCGTCGGGTCCTGCCCGCACAGCAGCCCGGCCCGGTCGCACGAAAGCTCGGCCTTGCGGAACCATTCGTGCAGCGCGGCGATGACCGCCCGCAGCCCGAGCGCGCTCACCGGCGTCCACGACATCGACAGCTGCATCTGGATGAGCCGCACCAGGATCGTCCGGTACACCGTGTGCCCGGACAGCACGTGCCCCATTTCGTGGCCGATCGCGAACCGCAGCGACTCCGGGTTCATCAGCTCGACCAGCCCGGTGGTGAGCACGATGAACGGCTCGTCCATCCCGATCGCCATCGCGTTCGCCTGCGCGTCGCGCTGGATGAACACGTTCGGCACCGTTTCCAGGTCGAGCGTCTCGGCGCATTCGTGCCGCAGCCGGTCGATCTCCGGATACTGCTTCGTGCCGACCCGGATCGCCGAGGCCAGCGCCATCAGCCGGTCACCACGTTCCGAGTAGAACCCGGCGACGGCCTTGACGACCTGCGCGAACCCGGGCACGGCACGCAGGGCGGCCAGCGCGCCCCGGTCCACCGGATGCTCGTAGGCGCGGGGGCTGATCCCCGGAAAACGGACGGCGTTGTGCCGCGAAACCTCGATGTCGTCGGTCATGCGATCCCCTCTGAGTCTGAGGTGACCCAGACTAGGGCAAAACGCTCAACCGAGGCGCCGGCCCAGGTCGTCACGCCCGTTCCACGCCGTGAGCAACGCATACACCAGCGCCGTCGCCAGCGGTGCCGCCAGCACCACCCAGCCCGACTCCAGTTTCGGCGCCTGCTCGACCACCGAACCGAGCGCCGGCGCCGCTGTGACCTCGAAACGCGCGTTGCCGAACGCGACGCCCATCTGCATGCCGAGCCACGCGGCCAGCGCCGCCCCACCGACCGCGGCGATGAGCACGACCGGGCCGCGCCGTTCCCGCAGCAGCCACGTCACCACGCCGATCAGCAGGCCGATCCCGAGCGCGAGGAAACCGTAGATGGCGAGATCGTCGAAACGGTGCCAGCTCTCCATCTCCAGCGGCACGAGCTGCCCATCGGAGGTGACCACCCGCAACCGCTCCGGCGGCGCGATCCGCGACCACAGCCAGCCGAGCGGGATCCCGAGCAACCCTGCCGTGGACAGCACGCTCACCGCGGGCAGCAGATCGGCCTTGACGACCACCTTCGGCCGTTCCCGCCGCGGCCGCCACAGCACCGGCACCGACCACGGGTCCGCGACGGCCGACGACCGGTGCGCGGCACCGCCGGAAGACTCAACCACCCGGGGCTCCCTCCTGCACAGCTGTCGACCGAGCGTAACCGGTCGACGCCCGGAGTCACAGAGTGGTCAGCTCGCCGCGCCGCGGGATGATCGGTGCCACCGTCACTTCGGGGCCGAGGCCCGCCCGGCGAACGTCTCCGGGTCGAATTCGCCGCCGAACCACGGCGACAGCCCGGCACGGGCCTGGGTCACGAACTCTTCGCGGCTCACCGTGCCGAGCCCGGCGGGCAGCACGCCCAGCAGCGGGGCGCCCGCCGCGGTCGGCAGGTCCTCGAGATTGGACAACGCGGCGAGATCGGGATCGGCGGGCCACGAGCCGACGACGACCCCGGCGACGTTGATGCCGCGCCGGGTGGCGACCTCCGCGGTCAGCGCGGTCGCGTTGAGCGTGCCCAGCCCCGCCTCGGCGACGATGATCACCAGCGCGCCCAGCGACCAGGCGACGTCGGCGAGCCCGCTGCCCTGTTCGTCGAACCGGACCAGCAGCCCGCCCGCGCCCTCGATGAGGGTCAGGTCGTGCTCGTCGTCGAGTTCCCCCGCGGCGCGCGCGACCTCGGCGGGGTCGACCGCCGGGATGCCGCTGCGCCGCGCGGCCGCCTCCGGGGAGAGCGGGTCCGGATATCGCCGCAGCTCCCGGGTGGTGACGACGTCACCGGCGAGGCGCACGACGTCGTCGAGATCGCCGGGCTCCCCCGGTAGTACCCCGGTCTGGGCGGGCTTCAGCACGGCCACGCGCTGACCGCCCGCGACGGCCAGCGCCGCGATCGCCGCCGTGGTGATCGTCTTGCCGACGCCGGTCCCGGTCCCCGTCATCACCAGCATGCTCACGTGCTGACAACTTAGTGACTTCGCTGCCTCGGCGCCCCCTCGGGTGTGAGGGGGCTCTCCCCGCCGGGTGGCGGGAAGAGCCCCCGTTCCGGGGTTATCCGGCGGTCTTGCCGTTCAGATGCGCTTTCACCGGTGCCCGCACGCCGGCGGGCACGAAATCGCCGGTGCGGCCGTCCCACAGCGACACCTGCGCGGCGCCGACGTCGAAGTACATGCCGGTCAGCGTCAGCTCCCCGCGTGATTCGGCGTCGGCCACCAGCGGGTAGTGCCGCAGGTGTTCCAGCTGCTGCAGGATGTTGTGCAGGGCCAGCCGATCGGGTTCCCGCGCCGGGCGGGTACCGCCGATGGTCACCGTCTCCGTGCGCCGCGCGCTCGGTTCGGCGTGCCGGAGCCAGTCGGTCAGCAGCGGTGTCCCGTTGGGCGCGCCGTTGGCGAGCGCGCCCATCGCGCCGCAGCTGGAGTGCCCGCACACCACGATCTCGCGGACCCCGAGCACGCCGACGGCGAACTCCACGGCCGCGTTCATCGAGGAGTCGGCCTGTTCCGCCGGGACCAGGTTGCCGATGTTGCGCACGGTGAACAGGTCGCCGGGCCCGCTCGTGGTGATCAGGTTCGGCACGATCCGCGCGTCCCCGCAGGTGATGAACAGCGTGTGCGGTTTCTGGCCGTTGGCCAGCCCGGACAGCGTGTCCTTCAGCAGCGGCGCCGTGCGGCGGTGGAACTCGCTGGCGCCGCGCAGGGTCGGCCCGCCGCGCTGGTTGGGCACCTGGACCTCGGTGGCCTGCCATTCCGACCACGGCGCGAGCCAGCGGGGCACCGCGCGGGCGGCCGCGATGCGGCTGAGTGTCGGGCTGCCTTCCTTGCCCTTGGCGAACCACGGGTGGCCGACCTCGTCGACGGTCACCGTGCCGCCCGCGCGTTCGTGGGCCTGCTGCCAGTTCGACAGCGTCTCGAACGCGGCGTGGTCGAGGTAGTCCACGACGAGTTCCAGTTTCACCGTGGCGCCCTCGGGGACCTGGGCGAGCACCTTGGTCAGCCGTGGCACGGACAGGAACGTCAGTACGCCTTCGACCATGACGCGCCAGTCCTCGTTGTTGTCATCAGCGCCGTCGCGTTCGACGTGGATGCCGGACCACATGGTGCGGCGCAGCATCAGGAACAGCGACAGCGCGATCCCGGCGAGCACGCCCTTGAGCAGGTCGAGCGCCACGACGCCGAGCAGTGTCACGAGGTAGACGTACAGATCGCCATGGGTGTGCACCTGGCGGACGTGACCGGGGTTGACCAGCTTCGCGCCGACGTGCACCAGCAGCCCGGCGAGCGCGGCCAGCGGGATGCTCTGGATCAGGCCGCTCAGCGCGACCACGAACACCAGCACCCAGACGCCGTGCAGGATCGCCGAAGCCCGGGTTTTCGCCCCCGCGTTGACGTTGGTGGAACTGCGCACGATGACGCCGGTCACCGGCAGCCCGCCGATCGCGCCGGACACCATGTTGGCGGCGCCCTGGCCGATCAGCTCGCGGTCGAGGTTCGCTCGTTTGCCGGTGTGCAGCTTGTCCACCGCCACGGCCGAGAGCAGGCTTTCGACGCTGGCGATCACCGCGATGGTGACCACCGCGAGCGCGAAACCGCCCCAGCCGCCGGACGGCAGCTGCGGGACGAGCTGGATGTTCAGCACGTCACCGGGCAGCTCGACCCGGGGCAGCGTCATCCCGGCCAGCACCGACACCGCCGTCGCGACGGCGATCGCGGCCAGCGGACCGGGCACGCGCTGGACGATCTTCGGCAGCCGCGGCCACAGGATCAGCAGCGCCAGGGTGAGCAGCCCGATCAGCGTCGCCGAGTCGTGGTGGGCGACGATCTGGCCCGGCAGCTCGGCGATGTTCTTGATCGCGGAGCTCTGCGCGGTCCCGCCGAGGATCACGTGCAGCTGGCCGAGCACGATCGTCACGCCGATCCCGGCGAGCATCCCGTGCACGATCGCGGGCGAGATGGCCAGCGCGGCACGGGCGACGCGGGACAGGCCCAGCAGGACCTGGAGCGCGCCGGCGGCCACGGTGATCGCGCAGGTGGTCGCCCAGCCGAAGGTGGCGATGGTCTGCGCGAGGACGACGGTCAGCCCGGCCGCCGGGCCGCTGACCTGCAGGGCCGAGCCGCCGAGCGCGCCGGCGACGATCCCGCCGACGACGGCGGCGATCAGCCCGGCCACCACCGGGGCACCGGAGGCCAGCGCGATCCCGAGCGAGAGCGGGACGGCTACGAGGAAGACCACGAGCGATGCGGGCACGTCGTGTCTGAGCACGGCAAGAAGTCGCATGGTCACCAGATAACCCCGAACGTGGTGAAATGTCCGCTATGTCCAGCCCATTCGGGTGTAAAACTTTCGTTACCAACACGTTGCGTAGCTACAGAGAGTGGTTCACTGGCGCCGGGAACGCCCACTGCCTCCCTTCTGCTACCCAGTGGAGACGGATGCACAGGCGGCGGGAATGGCGGTCCGGTGTCATGAGCACCACGGAAGATTTCGGTCATGAGGACAGGAAACCGAAAAACTCCCGAAATGTCCGCTATGTAAAGATCTTTCAGGTTTAATCCCAGTGCCTGAGAGGGCGGGTTTTCGCACGTCAAGGCCGCATCGAACCCGATCGAACTAGCCCTTTCGCAGGAAAACGCGCACGGAGTGACATGGGTCACACACGCTGCGTCGCCACTCGGCCGGGTTGCCCACCTTCGGGTGAACTGTCCCGGCTCGGGCTGCGGCGGCCGCCGCGAGCGAGGACGGGGTAATCAGGCGAGCGACACCGGGAGCGACTCGAGACCGTGCACCAGCATGCTCTCCCGCCAGCGCAGCGTCCCGGGCTCCGCCGCCAGCCGCAGACCGGGAAACCGCTCGAGCAGGCGGCCGATGGCGATCTCGGCCTCGAGCCGGGCCAGCGGCGCGCCCACGCAGTAGTGGATCCCGTGGCCGAACGCGACATGCCCTCCCGCGGCACGGGTGACGTCCAGCTCGGCCGGGTCCTCGAACCGCTCGGCGTCCCGGTTCGCACCGAGCAGCGAGAGCAGCACGAACTCGTCGGCGGGGATGGTGACCCCGTCCAGCTCCACCGGTTCGGTGGTGAATCGCAGCGTCGTCAGGCTGGCCGGGCCGTCGTAGCGCAGGAACTCCTCGATCGCGCCCGGCAGCAGCGCCGGGTCCGACCGCACCAGCGCCAGCTGATCCGGCGCGCGCAGCAACGCGAGGACGCCGTTCGCGATCAGGTTGACCGTCGTCTCGTGCCCGGCCACGAGCAGCAGGAACGCCATGGAAACCAGCTCGGTGCCGTTGAGCCGCTCACCCTCGTCGGTCGCGTGCACGAGGTCCGACAGCAGGTCCTCGGCCGGTTCGGCGCGCTTCCGTTCGATCAGCTCGGCGAGGTATCCGTGCATCTGCTCGGCAGCGGTCTTGATGGCCTCGGGCCGCGCGCTCGACAGCAACGTCTTCGTCCAGCCCGTGAAATCCGCCTGGCACCCGAGGGGTACACCGAGCAGCTCGCAGATGACCGTGATCGGCAACGGCGCGGCGAACGCGGGCAGCAGGTCGACGCTCGGCTGCCCGGCCATCGCGTCGAGGAGCGAGGCGGTGATCTCCTCGATCCGCGGGCGCAGCCGGGCCACCGTGCGGCTGGTGAACGCCTTGTTCACCAGCTTGCGCAGCCGGGTGTGGTCGGGCGGGTCGCTGTTGAGCATGTGGGTCGTCAGCTCCTGGCCGAACGCGCTCACCGCGTCGCCGCCCATCCGCGCCCGGAACAGCTCGTGCGCGCGCCCGGTGTCCTTGCTCAGCCGCGGATCGGCCAGCAGCGCGCGAACGTCGGCGAAACCGGTCACCAGCCAGCACGGCAGCCCGCGTGGCAGCTGGATCCGCTGGGCCGGGCCCGCCTCGCGCAGCCGCGCCATCACCGCGTGCGCGTCCTGGGTGAACTCCTCGCCGATCTCCGTGACGTCCTCGGGCCTCATCCCGCGGCACCCCCAGCCTTCCCGGGCGTGGCGGGGTCTCCCTCAGCGTTCGGCCAGCGCCGCCACCACGCGTTCGGTCACGTCTTTCCAGTATGCCCGCTGCCCGGCCCGCTCCTCCGGGCCCGACAGCCACTCCTGGTGGAAACGGAGCGTGGACTTCTGCCCGGTGCCGCTCACCGTCACCTGCATCGTCGAATCGTGGTCCCAGTCCTTCGGCCGCCAGGTGAGCCGGATCCGGTCGCCCTCGTGGAAACTCCGGATCTCCCCGGTCGTGCCGTTCGCCGTCTCGTACACCGCGCCGCGTTCACGGGGCAGCTCGGCGCCCGGCCCCAGCCAGATCTCCGCCCCCTCCTTGCTGACCAGGAATGCCCACAACCGCTCCGGCGGATACGGCAACGTCCGGGAAACCCCTATCTGCCAACCACTTTCGGCCGTCTTCCCCACTTCAGCGTTCACCGGCCCATCATGACAGCCACCACCGACGAAAACCGTCCCCGGTCCGGGTGCAGGATCTCTACTCGTGCGCTACCGCCCCATTTCCCCGGCCGCGCTGACGGCCGAACTGACCGACCGCATCGAGGCCGTCACCGGCCGCCGCCGGATCGCGGTCGCGATCGACGGCGCCGACGGTGCGACGGAAACCACAGCACTCGCGAACGCGCTGGTCGATCCGCTACGCCTGCGAGGGCGGCCGATCGTGCGGATTTCCGCGCGCGATTTCCTGCGCCCGGCGTCCCTGCGGTTCGAACACGGCAGGCACGACCCCGACGCCCGCTACACCGACTGGCTCGACGTGAACGCCCTGCGCCGCGAAGTCCTCGACCCGCTCGCCGACGGCGGCCGCGGCGCGGTGCTCCCCGCGCTGTGGGACGCCGAACGCGACCGTGCCACGCGGCGGGACAGGGTGCCGGTGCCCGAAGACGGCGTCGTGCTCATCGACGGCGAACTGCTGCTCGGCGCCGGACTCACCTTCGACCTCGCCGTGCACTTGTGGCTCTCCCCCGCCGCCCTGCGCCGCCGCGTCCCGGCCGACGACGCCTGGGCGCTGCCCGCTTACGCACGCTACGAACAGGAGGTCGATCCCAGCGCCCTCGCGGACGTCGTGGTGCGCGTCGACGACCCGCGGCACCCGGCGATCTACGAGCCCACGTGATCGCCATGGTCGTGCCGATGACGGCCGACGTCGCGAACGCTCCGTTGCCGACGATGAACGTCCCGAACGACTCGTTCGCGACATATCCCCGGGACCGGTCAGCCGAGGCGCGCGAGGAACTCCAGCACCCGCTGCCAGGTGAGTTCCGCCGCGGTGGTGTCGCCCGGGAGGCTCTCCTGGGTGTCCGGATCGGTGTAGAGGTGCGAAGCGCCGGGATACCGCCACGTCTCGACGTCCGGCTTGCCCGCCCACGCCGCGTACCGGTCCGCCTCGACCCATTCGTCGGGGTCCGCCGCGTGCAGCGCGGCCGGCACGCCCGGCACGTACTCCGGCGCGTGGTGCAGCATGACGAGCGCGCTCGCGTCCCCACGGGTCCTCGCGAGGTTCGCGGAAAGGCTCGCGCCCAGTGACAGCCCGGCGTGGACGAGCCCGCCCGCAAGGCCGTCGACGACGGCCGCGGCGCGCCTGAGCAGCTCAGGGTATCCGATGCCCCGGTTGATCGCCATTCCGTCGACGACGTTGTCCGCGCTCTTCCCCGCGTAGAGATCCGGGACGTGCACGACGTGCCCGGCAGCGCGCAGCCGTTCGGCACCCGCGAACACCGCCGGGCGCAGGCCGAGCGCGGAGTGGAAGAGAACGATCTCGGCCATCAGCGCACGGCCGCCACGGGTTCGCCGTCGAGCAGGCCGGACAGCCGCCCGGCCATGGTGTCCCAGCGCCAGTTCTCGGCGACCCATTCCCGGCCCGCGACACCCATCCGCCGCGCCCGCACCGGATCGGCGAGCAACGCCGCCAGCGTCTCGAGCAACTGGCCGCCGTCGCGGCCATCGACGACGTGGCCGGTGACCTCGTCCAGTACGGCCTCCGGCGCGCCACCGGAGCTGCCCGCGACCACGGGCAACCCGGTCGCCGAGGCCTCCAGGTAGACGATCCCGAGCCCCTCGACGTCCAATCCCTTGCCCCGTGTACGCGCGGGCATCGCGAAGACGTCCCCGGCGTTGTAGTGCGCTGGCAGTTCCGCCCACGGCACCGAGCCGGTGAACACGACGTCGTCCGCGACACCGAGGGCCTCGGCCGCCTGCGTGAGGCGTTTGCGGTACGGGCCGCCGCCGACGAGCAGCAGCGCCGCGCCGGGAATCCGCTTGCGCAGCTCCGGAAGCAGGCACACGAGCATGTCCTGTCCCTTGCGCGGTACCAGCCGGGACACGCAGACCACCGTCGGCCGGTCACCGAGGCCGTACCGCGCGCGGATCTCCTCGCGCGCGGCCGGGTCCGGTTTGTACAGCGAAGTGTCCACTCCGGACGGAAGGAGTTCGAGGCCGGCCATCGGGCCGAACGCGGCGGCGAACCGGCGGCGGGTGTACTTGCTGACGTAGGTGACGACGTCGACGGTGTCCCCGATGCGCCGCAGCGCCTGCCGCGACCCCGGCAGCATCGACCAGCCGACCTCGTGGCCGTGCGTGGAAGCCAGCACCCGCCGCGCACCGGCCCGCCGCAACGGATGCCCCAGCAGCGCGAGCGGCGCGGCGGCGCCGAACCAGACCGCCTCGCACTCGCGGGCGCGCATGATCTGCTTGGCGCGCCGCAGCACGTCGGGGGTGGGCAGCATCAGCGACGTCGGATGCCGGACCACCTCGAACGGCGCCTCGGCGTCGAACTCGGTGTGCGAGTCCGTGCTCGACTCCCACGACGGCGCGTAGACGACCAGGTCGTCCGCGGGCAGCCGGGTGGCCAGCGAGTTGAGGTAGTTCTGGATCCCGCCAGGGCGCGGCGGGAAGTCGTTCGTCACGAGCAGGGTCCTCAGCACACCGTGCAGGTTACTGATCGCCGGCAACGAAAGCGGGGCGGCACCGCGTGTGCGGTACCGCCCCGTTCCCGGGTCTTGCTCGGCTCAGCTGCTGGGGCGCGTGGCGCCCGCGTACTGGCTCTGCAGCGGCGAGATCTTGACGACGTCGCCGGTGTCCGGCGCGTGCACCATCTTGCCGTCACCGATGTACATGCCGATGTGCGTGATCGGCGAGTAGAAGCCGACGAGGTCGCCCGGCTGCAGCTGGTCCCGCGAAACCGGGGTGCCGCCGGAGGCGATCTGCGCGTCGGCCGTACGCGGCAGCTTGACGCCCGCCTGCTTGTAGGCCCACAGCATCAGCCCGGAGCAGTCGAACGTGCTCGGGCCGGTGTCACCGTAGACGTACGGGCTGCCCAGCTTGCTCAGCGCCGCGTCCACCGCGGCCTGCGCCGCGGGCCCGGGTGCCTTGACGTTGGGCCTGCTGCCGCCGGTGTCCTTCTGCGCGGCCTTGTCGGAGGAGCTGAGCAGGCCTGCCTGCGTCTTCAGCTCCGCGACCTGCGCGTCGAGGGACTTCTTCTTCGCCTCGATGTCGCTGGTGAGCTTCGCCGCGGCGTCGCGGGCGTCCTGCGCGCGCTTCTGCGCGTCGGCCGCCTTCGCGGTCGACGCGGCGGCTTCCTTGACGGCACCGCTGAGGTTGCCGAGCGCCACGTTCTTGTCCGCGGAGAGCACGTCCAGCGCAGAGGAGCGCTCGAGGAAGTCCTGGGTGCTGCCACCGGCCAGCAGCGCGGACAGCTTGTTCAGCTGCACACCGCTGGTGAAGGAGGCACCGGCGAACTTGTCCACCTCGGTGCGGAACTTCTTCTCGTTCTCGGCGGCCTTGGCACCGGCGTCCTTCGCGGCGTCGGTGTCGGAGGCGGCCTTGTCGAGGTCGCCCTGCTTGGCCTTGAGATCGTCCTGGGCCTTGAGCAGTTCCTGGTTCATCTTCTCGGCCTGCGCCGAGAGGTCGCGGTACTTGGCCAGCGCGTCCGAGGAATTGCCGGGCGGGACCTGGGGGGCGGGGGACGGGGCGGCGGAGGAGGCCGCCGGCTGGGCAAGGGTGACGACGGTGATCACCGCTACCGCGGCCATGGCACCTGACACCACCCGCTTGACTGGATGCGACTGCACGGTCGCGCGGGTCTCCTTTGCTCTCGGCCGCCTACCGGCCCGGGACTGGCACACCTGCCGAAGAGGTCGGGGGCCCTCTTCGCCACTTCGTCCCGGCCGCGTACCTGGCCGTGCTCTTCCGCAACAGGTGAGGCACGCGGGTGGTTCCGGTCCCAGCTCCCCGACAAAGCTGTTCCGGCGGCGATCCCGTGTCGCCGTCCCAATGACGACTGCTGGCCACGAGATCTCGGACAGGTTACGAAACGACCGGGTGCCCGTCCACCAAGCCCCCGTTAAAAACTCTGCGTGACGCGGCTAAACACCATCGGACCAGCGAGGGAGAAATACTGTGACAGGCGCCACACGCTGGACCTTTATCGAGTGCCGTTTCGGCTACCGACCGTTTACCGAGCGAATCGACCTTTCACCGCGTAGCCACGAATCGGGCGAGTCAAGCGGATTGTCGCCCTCCGTCCGGTACCAGCCGGAGTTTCGGCACCATTCCGGCCTCGGCGAGCGCGTCGACCGCGCGACGCTCCTCGGCGTCCCACACGACCGCGGGCGGCGCGCCGAGCAGCACGCTGACCACGCAGTCCGAGCAGGCGTCGCCGCGGACCGCGCACCGGTCGCAGTCGACGATCAGGGTGTCGATCTCGGCCAGGTCCACGTCGACCGGGCGGTGGCGGGTGTCGTCCATGTCGGGCTCCTCACAGTTTCCGTACCGTCGAAAGCACGGTAGGAGTCACCACCGACAGTTTTCGCGCGCTCACGACGAGCAGGCCGCGCGGGTGTAAGCCCGTCGCGCCTCAGACCCGGCTCAACCTGCTGACCAGCACCGCCGACGGCGCCGGATGCGCACCGCCGCCGCGGACCGAGTCCGCGACCGCCCGGTCCGAGGTCACCACCACCATCGGCCGTCCGGCGGGCTCGGCCGCGACCAGCGACCTGATGACGTCGTCGGCGAGCACACCGCGTTCGGAGAACAGCACCCGGACACCGCGCGGCACCGCGGCCGGGACGGAGAGCACCCCCGCGCCGTCGAAGACGACCGTGACCTCGGCGCCGGTCCGCGCGGCGAGCGCCGAAAGCTGGTGGATCAGCCGGTCCCGCTGGTCGGCGAGCGCCAGCTCGGGGTAGCCGGTCTTGGTGACGTTGTAACCGTCGACGATGAGGTGCACGTTCGGCAGCGCCAGGTACCGGTCGAGCGCCGAGACGTCCTGGATCCGCCCGCCCTGGCCGAGCCCGGAGCGGGTCCCGCGGATCATGTCCGCCGGGCGCGCGCCGCGGGCGCCCAGCGCCAGCTCGCGGCGCAACCCGGTGACCGCGCCGTCGATGGTGTCGATGAGCAGGCCGAGGCGCACCTCGTCGGCCTCACGGGCTTCCCTGGCCGACTGCCGCGCGATCTCCGCGTCGGCGACCGCGCGCTCGGCACGGGCCCGCTCGTTCGCCACCCGCTGCCGTTCCCGTTCCAGCTGGCCGTTCAGCGCGGCGATCTCCTCGTCGCGGGCGGAGGCGCCGGACTCGGCCTCGGCACGCGCGGCCACCGCCGCGTCTTTGGCCTGCCTCAGCTGGACGCCCTGCTCACGCAGCCGCTTCAGCAGCTTTTCGACCTCGGCTTCCCGTTCGCCACGGGCGTTCTCGGCGATTTCCCGCGCCTTCTCCAGCTCCACCCGCAGCTGCGCGAGTTCGGCCTCCAGTCGCTGGTTGCGGGCCAGCGCGGCGTCCCGTTCGGCCCGCAGCGCCGTCTCCTCGGCGTTCTTGGCCACCAGCCGGACCCGGCCCGCCGCGCTGGCCTCGCCGAGCAGCACCGCCGCGGCGGCCGCGGCGACGGAATCGGGGGCGTTCGGGTCGAGCACGTCCGTGCGGTGCTCCCGCAGCCATTCGATGACCGCGGTGCGGAACTGGGAGGACTCACCCAGCGCGGTGAGCAGCGCCGCCCCGCCGAGCTTCGCGCGCTTGGCCGGGGCGAACTTCGCGACCGGGCGCAGCTGCCTCGGCACGTCCGCGGCCGGGAGTTTCGCCACCGCGGCGGCGGCCAGCTCGGCGATCCGGTCACGCACCGGCTCGGGCAGCGCGCTCCAGGTCGCCTGCTCGGGCCGGGCACACTCCGCTTCGGGACCGGCGTCCGGGCGCGGAACGACACCCGAGGGGCCGGCGGCGTCCTCGGGCAGTTCCGGGTCGGCCGGCTGCGGGTGCATTGCACCAGGGTAGGCCCCGGACCGGGAATCCGCGTCGCGTGGGACGGCTTGCGCGCGCGCCGGGAATGTCGGTGGCCGGTTCTACTGTGCGGGGATCATGGACGCACGTGGACGCACCGGCCAGGCTCAGCTGGCCTTCGACGAGCTCGGCACTCCCTTGCGGGACACCACTTTCGTCGTGTTCGACCTGGAGACCACCGGCACGAAACCCGGGCCGGACGGCATCACCGAGATCGGCGCGGTCAAGGTCCGCGGCGGGCAGGTGCTCGGCGAGTTCGCGACGCTGGTCGACCCCGGTACGCCGATCCCGCCGCAGATCGTCTCGCTGACCGGCATCACGCAGGCGATGCTGTACGACGCGCCGCGGATCGAGCGGGTGCTGCCCGCTTTCCTCGAGTTCATCGGCGGCAGCGTCCTGGTCGCGCACAACTCCGGCTTCGACGTGTCGTTCATGCGCGCGGCCTGTGAGGGACACGGTTACGTCTGGCCGAAACCGACGGTCGTGTGCACGGTCCGGCTGGCCCGCCGGGTCATCCCGCGCGAGGAGGCGCGCAGCTACCGCCTCTCCTCGCTGGCCATGCTGCTCGGCTCGCGCACCCGGCCGACGCACCGCGCGCTCGACGACGCCCGCGCCACCGTCGACGTCCTGCACGCGCTGCTGGAACGGGTGGGGAACCTCGGCGTGCACACGCTCGAGGAGCTCGTCGACTACCTGCCCGAAGTCACCGTGGCGCAGCGCCGGAAACGGCACCTCGCCCACGACCTGCCGTCCCGGCCGGGCGTGTACCTGTTCCGCGGGCCCGGCGACGAGGTCCTCTACGTCGGCACGGCCAAGGACCTGCGCCGCCGCGTCCGGCAGTACTTCACCGGTTCGGAGAGCCGCGGCCGGATCCGCGAGATGGTCGGGCTCGCCGAGCGGGTGGACGCCGTCGAATGCGCGCACGCGCTCGAGGCCGAGATCCGCGAACTGCGGCTCATCGCCGCGCACCGGCCGATGTACAACCGCCGGTCCAAGAACCCGCACCACGCCTGGTGGATCGGGCTGACCGAGGAGGCGTTCCCCCGGCTGTCGGTGGTCCGGCTGCCCCGCCCCGGCGTGCTCGGCCCGTTCCGCAGCCAGACCGACGCCCGCACCGCCGCCGACACCCTCGCCGGCGCGTCCGGCCTGCGGACCTGCACCCAGCGCATCTCCCCGACGTCGGCCTCGGGAACACCGTGCGTGCTCGCCGAACTGGGCCGCTGCGGCGCACCGTGCGCCGGACGGCAGACCGTCGAGGCCTACTCCCCCGCCGTCGACGCCGTCACGGAACTGATCGCCGGGCACGGCGCCGGGCCACTGCGCAGCGCCGCCGCCCAGCTCGACCGGCTCGCCGAGGGGCAGCACTTCGAACAGGCGGCCCGGCACCGCGACGACCTCGCCGACCTCGTCCGCGCCGTCGGCAGGGCCCACCGGCAGGCCGCGCTCGCCGCGATCACCGAACTCGTCGCGGCCGCGCCGGACGGCGCGGGCGGCTGGGAGTTCGCGATCATCCGCCACGGCAGGCTCGCCTCGGCGGGCGTCGCCCGGCGCGGCGTCCCGCCCATGCCGATCGTCGAACACCTGGTGGCCGCCGCCGAGACCGTGCTGCCGGGTCCCGGCCCGCTCCACGGCGCCGCCCCGGAGGAGGTCGGCGTCCTGCTCCGCTGGCTGGCCCGCCCCGGCGTCCGGCTGGTGCGGACGAGCAGGCCATGGGCCGAACCCGCCGCCGTGGCGGGCTGGACGGGCTGGCTCGACCTCGCCTCCGGCGCGCGGTCACTGGAACGGGTCGCGGGCTGAGCCCCGCCGACCCGGCTAGGATCGCGCGAAGCAGCAACCCGAACTTGGGAGGACAACCGGTGATCACCGCCATCGTGCTGATCCAGGTCGAAGCGGACGCGATCCCGTCCGCCGCACAGGCGATCGCGGATCTCGACGGCGTCGGCGAGGTCTACTCGTGCGCCGGGGACGTCGACCTCATCGCCACCGTCCGGGTCGCCGCCCACGAGGATCTCGCCGACCTCATCCCCGGCCGCATCGGCAAGGTGCCCGGCGTCCTCGACACCGTCACCCACATCGCCTTCCGCTCCTACTCTGCCGCCGACACCGAATCCGCGTTCGAGATCGGCGTCGAAGGCGCCTGAATCGCTTCGCTCCCGGGTTCTCGGTTCCCCGCGTCCCGAACGTCGCGTTCAAGACGCCTGACGATGCTGCTCGGCAACGCTGGCGAGGGGGTGCCGAGGGACGCCTTCGGTGCGTTGACTGCACCGAGGGACGCCCTCGTCGCACCCAACGCGACCAGGGCGTCCCTCGGCATCCGGCCTCTCCGAACAGCCACCGGCATCGCCGAACGTCGCGAACGCTCCGTTCGCCACATGCCGAAGAAAGCCGTTAAGGCCACCGTGGGGGGGGCGGTGGCCCCGCCGGGTGGGCGGGGGGGTATAAACCACACAGAGCCCACCACACCAATCTG
>NZ_JBHYIK010000030.1:0-8993 GCF_042739735.1 Amycolatopsis sp. NPDC059027
GGCTTTTGGGGGCACCGGGGGGGGGGCGGGGCGGCGGGGGCGCCCCCCCCACCCGGCGGTGTGGCGACCCCCCGACGCACGCGCCGCTGTCGGCGAGTCCCACGTTCGCGCACGCGAGTTCTCCGTCTGATCACGCGAGTTCTCCCTCCCATCACGCGAGTTCTCCTTCCAATCACGCGAGTTCCGCCCCCAAGCACGCACCCGTCCCGGTCACCGGTCTCTTGACACCCTCAGCGGGACGCACGAAAGTCGTTGCGGTATCCCCGTTCCGCCGCCGCGAACCTGCTGAGGAGTACGCGCGAATGCGTTTTCTGGGAAGCCGTGGGCTGATCACGGCGGCGGTGCTGACCGGCACCCTGGTGACGGCCCCGGCCGCCGAGGCGGCACCGGCGTCGTGCGCGGTGGCCGACGCGATGGTGTCCGCCGGGAACCACTGGCTCGAGCACGGGACGAACCTGGCCGCGCCGGACTGGCAGAACGCGACGTTCCACGTCGGGAACCTGGCCACGGTGCGGACGACCGGGGTGTCGAACCACAAGACACTGCCGTGGGCGAAGGCCAACGGCTACCTCCTGCAGAACGATCCGAAACGCCCGTTCTTCCCGGATTTCGAGGCGGCGGGCGAGGCTTACCTCGACCTGTACACGTATTTCCACCCGGATCCGCCGATCCTCGCCGATCTGCGGGCCCGGATCTCCGCCGAGGTCACCAGTGTCGCGCAGGGCCACGACGACTACTGGAACTACGTCGACGCGCTGAACATGGCGATGCCGTCGTTCGCCAGGATCGGCCTCCTCGACCACAACGAGTCCATTTTGGACACAATGCAGAAGCTGTTCCATCACGCGGAAAAGGAGGTCGGGCTGTTCGACGAGGCCACCGGCCTGTGGTACCGCGACGCGCGCTACGTCGGCACCGGGACGTTCTGGTCGCGTGGCAACGGCTGGGCGCTGGCCGCGCTGACAAAGGTGCTGCAGGTGCTGCCCGCGTCGGATCCGCGACGGCCGGAGTACCTGCGGGTGTTCACGAAGATGGCTAACACACTGCGGTTCGCGCAGCGCGGTGACGGGTTCTGGAACTCCGATCTCCTGCGGCCGTGGCATTACGGCGGCCCGGAAAGCAGCGGGACGGCGATGTTCACCTACGGCCTCGCGTGGGGCGTCAACGCCGGGATCCTCGACGCGGCCCGCTTCCGCCCGGCCGTCGACCGCGGCTGGAAAGCCTTGTCCACCAAGGCTTTGCACCCCGATGGCCGCCTCGGTTACGTCCAGCCCGTCGGCGCCGCCCCCGGCCCCGCTAAACCCGCCGACACCGCCGCCTACGGCGTCGGCGCCTTCCTCCTGGCAGGCCAGCAAGTAGCCAACCTCACCCCCGGCTGCGGTCCCGTTCCGGCGACCTCACGTGATTGAGCAGCGCACTCGCGTGATTGAACGGAGATCTCGCGTGATCACGCGAGACACGCGGAGGGGTCGGCGCGGTGGAGGGCCGGGTCGGACTGGGCGAAGGTGCGGACGGTGCCGGGGCCGGAGGTCCGGGTTTCGAAGCGGACGGTGACGCGGCCCTGGCCCGCGCCCTGGACCCAGCCGGTGCCGTGTTCGTCGTGGGCGACGTCGTCGCCGGGGCGCCAGGTGCTGGGGACGTCGGGGGCAGGGGACGGCACGGGGTCGGCGGGAGCCACAGGAGCCGCGGTGGCCGGAGTGTCCGGTGTGGACACTGTCAGGGTGAACAACGCGTCCTGATGCGGCACGGAAAGGCCGCTGAACGCGACCCCGGCCAGCCGCACCCCGCCGAACTCCGCGGGATCCAGCAGCAGCCGTTCCGCGGTGGCGGTGAGCTGGTCGAGGTCGTCGGTCGGCGACGCCGTGGTCTCCGACCGGGTCACCGTGCTCATGTCGGTGTGCCGCAGCTTGATCACCACGGTCCGGGCGACCCGCCCCGCCTGCGTCAGCCGCTTGTGCGCCCCGGCGGCGATCGTGCGGATCTCGGCGCGCAACGAAACGAGATCCTTGATGTCGACGTCGAACGTCGTCTCCGCGCTGACCTGCTTGGCCTCACCGCGTTCGGCCACCGGCCGGTCGTCGGCTCCCCCGGCCAACCGTCGCAACTCCCGCCCGACAGCGCCGCCGAGCGTGGCGACGGCGTCCGCTTCGGACAGTGCGGCCAGCTCCCCCAGCGTCTGCACGCCGATGACGCGCAGTTTCGACTCGGCCACCGGGCCGATCCCCCACAACGCCCGCACCGGCAGCGGGGCGAGGAACTCCCGTTCGGTGCCCGGCGGAACCACCAGCAGACCGTCCGGTTTGGCCTCGTCCGAACCGATCTTCGCGACCTGTTTCCCGGTGCCCGCGCCGATCGACGCGACAAGCCCGGTCGCCGAACGGATCCGCGCCCGCAGCCGCTCGCAGAACTCCGTCACCGTCTCGACGCCCGCGCCGGCCAGATCGGGCGGCTCGGCGAAGGCCTCGTCGAGCGAGATCCGTTCGAGCACCGGCGCGAACTCGCCGACGACGTCGAAGACCTCTTTGCTCAGCAGTTCGTACACCCGGAACCGGGGCGGCAGGATCACCCCGCCCGCGGGCAGCAACCGCCGCGCCTGCGACATCGGCATCGCCGACCGCACGCCGTAGACCCGGGATTCGTAGCTGGCCCCGGAAACGACGCCACGCGGCCCAGTCCCGCCGACGACGACCGCGCGCCCGGCCAGCGTCGGCCGGGTCAGCTGCTCGGCCGAGGCGTAGAAGGCGTCGAGGTCGAGGTGGATCACCCAGCGGTTCACTGCCCAGCCCCCGGCACCTCCAGCAGCCGGTGCAACGCACGGGTGTAGTCCTCGAACGCGACCCGCCCGCGCGCGGTGAGCCGCACCAGCGTCACCGGCGTGCGGTGCTCGTAGGCCTTGGTGATCTCGACGTACCCGGCGTCCTCCAGCTTCCGCAGGTGCGTCGAGAGGTTCCCCGGGGTCATGTCGAGCAGCTGCTGCAGGCGCGGGAAGGTGATCTGGTCGTCGGTGTGCAGCCCGGCGAGCGCGACCGTGACGCGCAGCCGCGCCTGCGCGTGGATCACCGGGTCGAGCTGGGGAAGCTCCTGCTCGCTCATGCGATCGACTCGCTTCGCGAGACAGTGTTCGATCCTTTTTGGCGCATGATGTCGATGATTCGCTCGCAAGCTTCGCTCATGGGTTCCGCCTGCGCACCGTGTGCCCGCGCCGTTCCAGCACGACGTACACCAGCGCGGCGAGCAGGAATCCCCCGCCGCCACACAGGCACAGCACCAGGAAGTTGCCCGGATATCCGGCGAACACGCTCGCCGCGGCCGAGACGATCATCCACAGGCCGAGGCCGAACTGCAGCTTGTCCTGCCAGATCGCGCCGCCCGCGAGGTAGAGCACGCCGGTCAGCAGCAGCGAACTTCCCGACCACAGCAGGGAAACCGCGCCATCGGGCAGGCCGAGCCGTCCGATCTGGACGTTCACCACCCACAGCCCGAAGTAGCCGATCCCCCAGCTCCAGCCGTACAGCGCGCCACTGAGCCGCGACGGCCCGCGGATCCCCCGGCTCCGGCGGACACCGTAGAACGCGGAATAGCCGATGGCGGCCACGAACAACGCCGCCACCACGACTATCCCGAGCCACACCGGCACGAACGCCCGCGTGATGGCCAGATACAGCAGCCCCCAGCCGACGAGCCAGGCCACACCCCAGACGAGGAGCAGCCGCGCCGGTTCGAACCGCAGTTCCCGGCGCAGCCGCTCCTTCTGCTGAGCGATCAGGTTCAGCGACTCTTCCGCCGACATCGGTTCGGCTTCGTCATCCACCCTGCTCGCCCCTCCTGCCAATGCTGACCCCCAGACAGCACGGAAGTTAACACGTACTCACAGCTTCGCCGTGTCCAGCCGGAACCGCCGCAGCACCACCAGCGCGGGCACCACCAGCCACGCGGCCAGCACCAGTACCGCGATCCCCGTCCCGGAACCGTGGGTGAGCGGCGCCCGGCCGAGGGTGCCCAGCCAGTACGACGGCAGGAAACGCGCGACCGTGCCCATCCAGTCGGGCAGCATCTCCAGCGGCATCCAGAGCCCGCCGAACATGCCCAGCGGCAGCATCAGCGCCCCGGTGACCGCGCCGACGGTGTCGCCCTTGCCGTGCAGTCCGGCCAGCAGGCCCAGTACCGCGAACGGCAGGGCTCCCGCCCACAGCGACACCAGCGCCGCCGTCCACTGAGCCGGTGTGAGGTGTTCGCCGCGGATCAGGCCCGCCGCGAAGATGATCAGGATCACCGGCAGGGCCACGGCCATCGCCGAAAGTACCTTCACCGCGAGGTACCCGGGCGCGCGCATCGGCGTCACCCGCAGCTGACGCTGCCAGCCTTCGGTGCGCTCGGTGGCCACTCGCGCGCCGGTGAACAACGCGCCGGTCATCGCCCCGTACGCGGCCATGTTGACCATCGTGACGACACCCGCCTTGACGCCGTCGGGCGTGACGTTGTCGCCGAACAGCCCGCCGAAGAGCAGGAACATCACCAGCGGCATGCCGATGGTGAAGATCGCGAACTGCGGGCTGCGCGCGATGCGCAGGATCTCCAGGCGCAGGTAGGTCGCGTTCATCGGAGGGCTCCCTGCGGCTCGGCGGCGTTGCCGGAGGTCAGTGCCAGGAACGCGTCTTCCAGTCCGACGGCGGTGATCTCGATATCGGCCGAGAGCGGGAACGCCGCCAGCAGCCCGCGGATGGCGGCGTCGGAATCGGCGCACGCGAGTTCGGCGCGGTCCCCGCGCAGCCGCACGGTGGACACCCCCGGGATCGCGGCCAGCCCGGCCTCCGACGCGCCGGGCACGACGGCCCGCAGCACCCGGCCCGCGACGGCGGCCCGCACCTGGGCGACCGGCCCGTCCGCGACGATCCGGCCGTGCCGCATCAGCACGACGCGGTCGGCGTAGTCCTCGGCCTCGGCGAGGTAGTGGGTCGCGAACAGCACCGTCCGGCCGGAGGCGGCGAACTCCCGCATCGACGTCCAGAACTCGCGCCTGCCATCGACGTCGAGCGCGGCCGTCGGCTCGTCGAGCACCAGCAGGTCCGGATCCCCCGCCAGCGCCATCGCGAACCGGACCCGCTGCTGCTGCCCGCCGGAGAGCTTGCCGCAGCGCCGGTTCGCGAAGCCGGTGATCCCGGCCCGTGCCATGACGTCCTTCGCCGGAAGCGGCCGCTCGTGCGTCGAACGCACCAGCGCGACGTGCTCGGCCGCGGTCAGGTCCCGCAGCAGAGTCCCGTTCTGCACCATCGCGGCCATCCGGCCCTTCTCCACCGCCGTCCTCGGCTCGCCGCCGAAGACCCGGACCTCCCCCGCGTCCGGCCTGGCGAGGCCGAGCAGCAGGTCGACCGTGGTCGACTTGCCCGCGCCGTTGGGCCCCAGCAACGCGACGACCTCGCCACGCGCGACCTCGACGGAGACCCCGTCCACCGCCAGTACGTCGCCGAACCGCCTGGTCAGACCGTGCAGACTGAACGCGGGCCCCTCGGTTTCCGCCCCCATGCTTTCCCCCTTGAACCACTCTGGACCACAAAGTCGATAGGAACTTTGTAACACAAAGTTCCCTGCGAAGAAAAGCGCCAATGGTCCCGGACACAACGAACGCCCCGGCGACGCGAAGTCGCCGGGGCGTTCACCGTGGTCAAACGGTCAGCCGAAGAGGGGCTGCTCCACCCGCGCGCTCTGCTTCGCGGGCACCTCCGACTTGGCCGCCGTCGGCGGGGGCGGCGTCGGCTGCGGCAGCGGCGCGCATTCGACGTCGGCCGTACGCCCCGGCTTGCGGTCCGGCAGCTTGCCCGTGGCGAGGTAGTCGGCGATCTTGTTGTCCACACAGGCGTTTCCGCGCGGCGTGATCGCGTGACTCGTCCCGCCCGGCTCGGCGATCAGCACCGCGCCCGGGAAGCGGCTGCGCACCTCGAGGCTGCCTTCGAACGGCGTCGCCGCGTCGAGCGTCTCGTCGATCATCAGCACGCTCTCGACACCCTTGCCCTGCACGTTCACCGGCTTGCCCGGCTTCACCGGCCAGTTCGTGCACGGCGCGTTGTACCAGGCGTTCTGCCAGGTGAAGTACGGCGCCTTGGTGAAGGTGCGCCAGTTGTCGGCACGCCAGCGGTTCCAGCTGGCAGGCCACTGGACGTCGGTGCACTGGACGGCGAGGTAGACGGCGTAGCCGTTGTCGTCGCCGCGGCCGCCGAAGTTCTCGTACAGCGTCTTCAGGTTCTGCCAGTCACCCTTGTTGACGTACCGCGAAAGCGCGTCACCGAGCAACGTCCAGCGCAGCTGGTAGTACCCGGCCTGCTGGAAGACGTCGATCAGCTCGTCCGGCCCGATCACGCCACCGGCGGGGTTGAACGAGGCCTTGAGCAGCTGCTCATCGAACACCCGCTTGACCGCGTCCTGGGTGGTGCCGAGGTGATAGACGTCGTCGTGCTTCGCGACCCAGCCGAACCAGATGTTGAGGTTGACGTCGAAGGCGACGTCCTGGTTCAGGTTGGCCTTGTACCAGACGTCGCGCGGGTCGACCGTGGAGTCGAGGATCATCCGGCGCACACGCTGCGGGTACGTCGTCCCGTAGACCTGGCCGAGGTAGGTGCCGTAGGAGTACCCGTAGAAGTTCACCTTCTCGGCGCCGAGCGCGGCACGGATGCTGTCCATGTCGCGCACGGTGTCGGTGGTCTTCATGTTCTCCAGCAACGCGCGCGGGTTCTTCTTCCCGCAGGCTTCGGCGTACGCCTTGGTCCGGTCCAGCCAGACCTTCTCCATGCCCGGGGTCAGCGGGAGATAGTTCGGCCGGTTGTAGTCCGCGTAGTTCGGCTCGCACGACAGCGCGGGCTTGCTGCTCCCGACACCCCGCGGATCGAAGCCGATCCAGTCGTAGGCGTCACCGGCGTGGTTCGGCACCCGCTTGCCCGCCAGCGCGAGCCGCAGCCCGGAAGCGCCGGGGCCGCCGGGGTTGGTGAGCATGACGCCCTGGTACTGGGCCTCCGGCGTCTTGTGCTGGATCCGGCTCAGCGCGAGCTGGATCTTCTCGCCCGATGGCTTGGCGTAGTCGACCGGAACCGAGAGGTAGCCGCATTGGGCGCCGGCGGCCGTCAGTGCCTGGTCGGCGCAGGCGCCCCAGGCGATCGGGGATGGCGCTGCGGCGGGCGCGGGGTCGGCGCTCGCGGCCGGGGCGACCGCCAGCGTCGAGGCCAGCGCGGCAGCGGCCACCGCGGCGAAAACAGCTCGTCTCACGAATTTCTCCCTTTCTCCCACAGTGGAAGCGGGTGCACCATAAACCGGACCGGCCGCCCGCGGACGGCTTCGCGGCGTAGTTGGGCCGAAAGCCCTACTAAAGATGGACGGGAAGTCCGGATCAATCCGGCAAAAAACCGAGTGGCATGCTGCCGCCGACGCGGATACGGTGAAGCCATGTTGATCTACTTCGCGCGCTTGCGGCTGTCCTGAGACGGCGTGACCGCCGGGCTCACGCATCGGCGGGTCGTGCTCGCGGAAAGCGCGAGCCCTTGGCGTTTCGCATGTCTTCCGGGGGTGCAACCCCCAAACCCCGCCCGGCGGGCTTCGCCCCCGGACCCCCAGCCCGTGGTCCAGCGTTCGAGTAAGGCCCCCTTCTTCTGCACGCCGTCCACGTACTTCTTCCGTTACCGGTAAAGGACTTTCATGCGTTCGCAGAAGCACATAGCCATGATCGGCTGCACCGCGCCGAGCCACGTCTACCCCTCGCTGGGCGTCATCCGCGAGCTGGTCGCCAGGGGCCACCGGGTCAGCTACGTGGTCGGTGAGCCGCTGGCCGGCCTGGTCGCCCCGACCGGCGCGGAGGTCGTCACCCATCCGACGACCTTCCCGCTCGGCGAGGCCGCCGTGTGGCCGGAGGAACCCGCCGAAGCCATGCGCGTGTTCCTCGACGAGGCCATCGCGATCTTCCCGCGGCTGACCGAGGTCTACGACCACGACCGGCCCGACCTGCTGCTCTACGACATCGGCGGCCTGCCCGCCCCGGTGCTCGGGCGGCGCTACGACGTCCCGGCGGTCCAGCTGTCGCCGACGCTCGTGGCGTGGGAGGGCTACAACGAGGACATGGCAGAGGTTCTGGAACCGATCAGGAACTCACCGTCCGGAAAGGACTATCATGCTGCTTATTCTGTTTGGCTGAAGGAAAACGGCATCGACCAGGACCCGTGGGACTGGATTTCACTGCCGGAGCACGTGCTCTCGCTGATCCCGAGGGCGATGCAGCCCAACGCCGATCGCGTCTCCGGCGCCGTGCGGTTCGTCGGGCCGTGCCTGGACGAGCGCAGGCTCGCCGATCGGAGCTGGACCCCGCCCACTGACGGGAAACGGGTCCTGCTCGTCTCCTTCGGCACGGCGTACAACGATCAGCTCGACGTCTATCGCGCGTGCATCGAGGCGTTCGCCGACTCGAACTGGCACGTAGTGCTGTCGATCGGGAAGCACGTCGACCCGGCCGACCTCGGGCCACTGCCGGCGTCGTTCGAGGCGTATCCGCAGGTCCCGCAGCTCGCGGTGCTCGAAGCGGCGTCGGCGTTCATCACGCACGCCGGGATGGGCGGCTGCACGGAATCGCTGTGGTACGGCGTGCCGACCGTGGCGATCCCGCAGGCCGCCGACCAGTTCGGCAACGCGGCGAAGCTCGAGGAACTGGGCGTCGGCAAGCATCTGCCCGCCGAGGAGGTCACCGCCGAAACGCTGCGGTCCGCCGTCGACGAGGTGGCGGGCTCTCCCGCCGTCGCCGCGCGGCTGGCCGAGCTGAAGGCGGAGATCCGTTCCCACGGCGGTGTTCGCGCCGCCGCCGACGCCGTCGAGTCCTATGTGGACCTGAGCTGAAGGGGACTTTCCTCCGATAGCACCCGCTGAAGGGGGCATTTGTCGGACACCCAAGCACAAAAAAGCCCCGAAAACGCCCTGGCCCCGGGGTTGTTGTGGTTGGTGTTTTTGTTGTTGAGGGGGTGGTA
>NZ_JBHYIK010000030.1:9003-64835 GCF_042739735.1 Amycolatopsis sp. NPDC059027
CCCTGGCGGTAGTCTCGCTCGCGACACCCCGCCACCCCCCCCCCCCCCCTTCAGCTCACGTGCCCCGGGTTTCGTTGAGGTAGTTGTAGATCGTGTACCGGGTCACGTCGAGCTGCCCGGCCAAGTGGTCGACCGCGTCCTTGATGAGGAAGAACCCCGCCTCGTCCAGCTCACGGACCACCGCGGCCTTGTGCTGTTTCTTCATCAGCTCCACCGGGATCCCGGCCTTGCCGACCGCGCGTTCGACGAGGTACCGCTGGAGGCTGTCCACGTCCGGCGGGAAGGTTTCCCGCTGCGGCGTCTCGGTTCCCTCCGCGCCGGTGAGTTCGCTGTTGACGCACAGGCAGCCGATCGCGACGCCCTCGGCGTCCCGCAGGAACAGCGTCGACGAGCGGATCGCGCGGCCGTCCGGTCCGTGGGTGCGGTAGTTCGTCAGATCCTGTGTCGTGCCACGACGGACGAGGCCCAGCAGCAGATCGGTCATCGGCCCGCCGACGGTCCGGCCGGTCAGTTCCCCGGCGATCGCGATGATCGAGTCCGGCAGCCTGCTCAGGTCGTGCAGCAGCACCTCGTTGCCCGGCCCGAGCATCGCGGCGAGGCCGTGCACGGCGGGGATCAGGGCGGTGAGCAGCTCCGGCGACGCGGGAGCCTCCCCCGGCGCGGCGGGGACGGCGTTCGGCACGAACGTCCGAACAGGACGGTGGAGCCGGTCGAGGGACGACCGCAGCAGTTCCGCGGCCGCCGCCGGGGTCGAGGCATGCGGCGAGAGACGGACGTGGTCGGGACGCACCGTCGCGGCGATGCCGTCCGCCGACAGCGCGGCGCCGACCTGCTCGGCCGGATGGCCCGGCAGGCTGAACGCGAAGATGCCCGCGCGGCGCTCGGTGGCCGAAACGATTTCGGCGCCGAAGGACTTCGCCACGTCCTCCAGTTCCCCGACCCGTTCAGCGATGCGCGCGGCGATCGCGCCGACCCCGGCCTCCTCGACCAGTTCCAACGCGGCGGCGAACGCGCCCGACGTCACCGGGCTGAGGTTGCTGATCGACCACGCCGCCGCCATCGGGTCGGCGGCGTGGATCTCGTCGTCGAACAGGCCCGGGTCCCGTGCCCCGGTCCAGCCGGACAGCACCGGATCCATGCGCTCCAGCGCGCGGTCCGACAGCACCGCGAACCCGGTTCCCCAGCCCGCGCGCAGCCACTTCTGCCCACCGACGACGAGGACGTCCGCGACCTCCCACGGTGCCTCGGTGACACCGAAGCCCTGGATGCCGTCCACCACCAGCAACCGATCGCCGACTACGTCGCGCAACGCGGCGAGGTCGGCGCGATAGCCCGTGCGGAAGTCGACCGCGCTGACCGACACCATCGACGTCTCCTGCGTCAGTTCGGCGGCGACGGCCTCGGGAGTGACGTAACCCCGCGGCGGACGCATCCGCCGCACGGTGAGGCGACCGGCCTGCTCGGCCCGCGCCCATGGGTAGGTGTTCGCCGGGAACTCCCCCGCGGACACCAGCGCCTCGCCGCCGGGCGCGTTGAACGCCGCCTGGAACAGGCCGAGGCTGGTGTGCGGCAGCAGCACGGTGTGGTCGGTGTCGGTGTCGCTGCCGCACAACCGCGCCGCGGCCGCCTTGGCGCGGATCTCCTGCCGCATCAGCTCGTCCACAGTGGACGG
This sequence comes from Amycolatopsis sp. NPDC059027, assembly GCF_042739735.1. Lineage (NCBI taxonomy): Bacteria > Bacillati > Actinomycetota > Actinomycetes > Pseudonocardiales > Pseudonocardiaceae > Amycolatopsis > Amycolatopsis sp. NPDC059027. The sequence goes on from NZ_JBHYIK010000030.1 coordinate 10,676, forward strand.
ACCGGCTGTCGTCGTCTGGTCGAGCAGGCGCGCGGTGGTGTCCAGCACGGCGTGCGAGGGCGGGCCGAAGCGCGCGAAGTCGAGATATCCCGCGGGCTCGTCGAACTGCAGCAGGTACCGGGGCGAGATCCTCATGACGCGAGCACCCGGGCCAGGAACTGCCGGGTGCGCTCGTGTTTCGGCGCGCTCAGCACCTCGCCCGGCGGACCGGTCTCCACCACGGCGCCGTCGGCCATGAAGACCACTTCGTCGGCGGCTTCGGCGGCGAAGCCCATCTCGTGTGTCACGACCACCATCGTCATCCCCTCCGCGGCCAGCGTGTTCATCACCGCCAGCACCTCCCCGACCAGCTCCGGATCCAGCGCCGACGTCGGCTCGTCGAACAACATCAGCTTCGGCTTCATCGCCAGCGACCGCGCGATCGCCACCCGCTGTTGCTGCCCGCCGGACAGCTGCGCCGGGTACGCGTCCGCGCGATGTGCGAGGCCGACGCGCTCCAGCAGCTCCAACGCTTCGGCCCGCGCGGCGTCCGGATCGGTGCCGCGTACCCGGATCGGGCCCTCGACGACGTTGTCCAGCACGGTCCGGTGCGCGAACAGGTTGAACCGCTGGAACACCATCCCGATGTCGCGCCGCTGCCGGGCGACGTCGCGTTCCTTGAGTTCGTACAGTTTCCCGTCGCGCAGCCGGAAGCCGATCGGCTCGCCGTCGACCCAGATCTGCCCGGCGTCGATGGTCTCCAGATGGTTGATGCAGCGCAGGAACGTGCTCTTGCCCGCGCCGGACGGCCCGAGCAGGCAGACGACCTGTCCTTTATGGACTTCCAGATCGATGCCCTTGAGCACCTCGGTATGCCCGAAGGACTTGCGGACGCCGACAGCGCGCAGCAGTGGCTCAGACACGGGACCCCCTCGTCAGCGGCGCGCCCTTCAACGCTTTCGCCGCGCGCGCCATCGGCCCTCGATCGGAGGCGTCGAAGGCGCGTTCCAGATAGTGCTGGCCGACCCCGGCGACGGTGACCACGACCATGTACCAGATCGCGGCGGCGAGCAGCGTTTCCATCACCAGCAGGTTGTTCGAGGAGATGTTGTTGGCCGCGTGGATCAGCTCGGTCACCCCGATCACCGACGCCATCGACGTCCCCTTGAGCATGTTGATGAAGTCGTTGCCGGTCGGCGGGATGATGACCCGCATCGCCTGCGGCAGCACGACGCGGCGCAGCGTCGCGCCCGGCGTCATGCCGATCGACTTCGCCGCCTCGGTCTGTCCACTGTCGACACTGTTCAGCCCGGCGCGGACGATTTCGGCCATATACGCGCTTTCGTTGAGCGCGAGGCCGAGCAGCGCGGCGGTGAACGCGCTGATCAGTACGTTCGTCTGCTCGTGGAGCAGGTAGCCGCCGAAGGGCAGCGGGATCGAGATCGTCGGGAAGATCAGCGCGAGGTTGTACCAGATCAGGATCTGCAGCAGCACCGGAAGACCGCGGAAAAGCCAGATGTAGCCCGCGGCGAACCAGCGTGCGACCGGATTGGTGCTGCGGCGCAGCAACGCGATCACGATGCCGATGACGATCGCCGCCGCCTGCGCGATCACCGCGAGCACCACGGTGTTGAGCAGGCCGACGGCCATCACCCGGTACCACAGGAAGTCCGGGACCTGGTCCCAGGCGATCTGCGCGTTGCCGAGCGCGATCCCGAGCAGGACCAGCAGCGCGAGAATGACGACCGCGCTGACCCAGCGGCCCCAGTGCCGGAGCCGGACGATCGGCAGCGGTGCGTCGTCAGCTCCCGCCATTGATCCGCACCTCCTTGACCGCGCCCTGCTCGACGCCCCACGCCTGGAGGATCTTGCCGTACGTGCCGTCGGTCACCAGCGCCTGCAACGCCTTCTGGACGGCGTCGGTCAGCGGCTTGTTCTGCTTGTTGACGCCGAGGCCGTAGGGTCCGCCGTTGATCGGCTCGCCGGGGACGACCTCGAAGAACTTGCCCTCGCCCGCGGTGCGGGAGATGTAGACGGCGCTGGGCAGGTCGTTGAGGATCGCGGCGACGCGGCGGGTGCGCAGCTGGTTCTGGTTCTGCGTGTCGCTGTCGGTCGCGGTGACGGTGATCGCCTGCTTGCCCGCCGCGGTGCACTTCCCGCTCTGCTCGGTGGCGAACTTCTGGTGGCTGGTGCCCTGCACGAGCGCGACGTTCTTGCCGCACAAGGTGTCCGGCCCGGTGATGCCCTCGGGGTTGCCCTTGGCGACCATGATCGTGATGCCCGAGGAGAAGTAGTCGACGAAGTCGATCTGCTCCTGGCGGGCCTTGGTGTCGTTCATCGCGGCCATGGTCAGGTCGACGCGGCCGGACTGGAGGCTGGTGATGAGCGAGCCGAACGCCATGTCCTGGTGCGTGACCGTGACACCGAGCTTGGCCGCGATCGCCTTGGCGAGGTCGACCTCGTAGCCGATCGGGGTCTTGCCGTCGGCGGAGTAGAAGTTGTTGGGCGCGGACTGGATGTTCGAGGCCAGGTTCAGCACGCCGGCCTGCTTGACGTTCGCGGGAAGCGCTTCCTTCAGCGCGGGGTCCGGCTTCACCGCGGCGAGGAGCGCGGCGTTGTCGGGGATCGCCGACGGGGCCGCCGCGGCCTGGGACTTGCCGCCCGCACCGTCCGGTCCGCCTCCGCAGGCGGCAGCGCCCAACGAGACCAGCGCGATCAGCCCGCCCAGTGCGGCGACACGCCAGGGACGGGTACGGGACGAGGGGACCGGCGGCATGACGACCTCCAAGGTGGGGCGCTCGGATGGAGGCACGCTACAACTCGTTGTTGAAGCCGTCAACGTCGTGTTGAAAGATACTGAGGGGGACTTTCGCCGCATGCGATGCGAGGAAAGTCCCCCTCAGCGCGTCTCGTGCGAGGAAAGTCCCCTTCAGCTCAGGCCGCGACGTAGTTGCCGGAGAGGATGAGCAGGACCTGCACGGTGATCCCGGTGCCGTAGTAGTCCTTGTTGTCCGGCGCGAACGACGTGAGCTGGGTGAACAGCTTGTCCAGCCAGGCCTGAGAGGCCGGGTCGGCCATCGCCGCGACGGCGAACGACGCGGTGAAGCACGGGTGCTGGCCGCTTTCGGTCTTCGAGCCGGACAGCGAGTAGCCGGTGGTGATCTTGGCCGGGTCACCGCCGGTCGCCTGCTTGATCCAGGCGTTCATCTTCCGCACCTGGCCGGCCGCCGCACTGCCCGCCGCCGTGATCGCGTCGGCGCCGAGGCGCCACGGGTCCCGGCAGGCGTTCCAGCTGTACTTGCCGTCGTTCGGGCCCTCCAGGAAGTTCGCCCCGGCGGGTTTCGGCGTCGAGTTGGTGTTGACCACGAAGTCCGGCAGCAGCCCGGTGTTCGGGGCGTTGTTCTGCTGCAGCGTCGAGACAGCGCTTTCATGCTTGGCGCGGATGGTGTTCCACTCGCTGTCGCCGGTCGCCTTGGCGAACGCGCGGAAGTGACCCGGCATCCAGTCCGAGGACCGGGAGCTGTTGATGTACTTGCCATCGGTGGCCCAGTCGCCGAGGCGCATGTACTTCGTGCTCGGGTTGACTTCGCTCTTCTTGATCGCGTTGATGATCCGGACAGCCTCGGCCTTGTAGTTCACCGAACCGCCGCTGCCCCACTTCTTGTCGGCGACGAGCAGGCCGTAGGCGATCTCCAGATCGCCGTCGGTGGCCGAGTCGCTCCCGTTGACGCTCTTGCAGTTGGCGTCCTGTTCGGCGGCGTGCAAATCCTTGTTGTTGACCGAAGGATGCGCTTTCACGAACTTCAGGATGCCGTCGACGATGCCGCGCGCCTGCGGGTCCTTCTCCGCCATCATGGCCGCGATGCTCAGACCGTAGCCCTGCCCCTCGGCGACGAAGGCGTGGTCGGCGTCGGGCGCGAGCACCGCGTACGTGCCGCTGCCGCATTTGGTGGTGAGGAAGTGCTGCTTCCAGAACGAGTAGTACTTCTGTAGCGCCTGATCCTGCACCTCCTGCGAAGCGGACGGCCGCAGAGTGCCTGGCACGTAAGGAGTTCCACCCGAGGGCGCCGCGACGGCCTGAGTCGGTATGCCCAGCAGGCCCACCGCGAACGCGGCCACCGCCGCCAGTGCCCGGACAGGTCTCTTCATCGTTCCTCCGTAGGACTTCGTCGGCTGCGGCGGCGATGCGTCCGAGGTTGACAGAAAGGTCAAGAGAACGTCAAGACTGTTAGGAAACTTTCTTTACGATTAACCTGTGCCACACCCTCCGGGCCGCTACCCCGAACGGGCTAGCGTTGCGGCCATGACGATCGACCTCACCGGGCATGGCCCGGACTTCGCGCGGTTCTGGACCGAACGGCGGCTGGCCACGCTGAGCACGGTCCGGCCCGACGGCACCCCGCACGTCGTCGCGGTCGGGGTGACCGTCGATTTCGCGGCCGGGATCGCGCGCGTGATCACGTCCGGCTCGTCACGCAAGGCCCGGCTGGTGCGCGCGGCGGGCGCGGACGGCGCGGCCGTGGCGGTGTGCCAGTTCGAGGGCCGCCACTGGTCCACTTTGGAGGGACGAGCGGTGCTGCGCGAGGACGCCGACGCGGTGCGGGACGCGGAAAACCGTTACACGGCAAGGTATCGGCAGCCGCGAGTGAACCCGGGCCGGGTCGTCATCGAAATCGCGGTGACCCGCGTACTCGGCAACGCCTAAGCGAACATCCTGGCGAGCACGCCCTCAGCGCTGCGCACGACGACGTGGGCTGCCGCGCGATCGGCACGCGGCCGGTCCGGGCGTTCCGCCTCGTGGCGCCACCGCCGGATCGCGTCCAGCCCCGCGGCGTGGACGTCGGCCGGGTGCACCTCCGGCGGGAGCCCGAGCCGTTCGCCCGCCGAGGTGCCCTGCGCGCCGAGCAGCCGGACGGCTTCCTCGGCGGCTTCCCCGGTCAGCGCCGTCCGCCCGCCGCGGATGTCGGCGATGAGCCGCAGCTCGCGGAAGTCGTGACACGCGGCGGCGAACCGTTCGACGCGGGCCGCGAGCCGGTCGGTGTGCGGGCGGGGTTCTCCGCGCAGCAAGGATTCCAGGTACAGCACGGCGGTACGCGCCTTGAGCACCTCGGCACGAGCGACGAAACAGCTCGCGATCGTGTCCCGCAGCTCGCCGAGGCCACTGCGGCGGACGAGTTCCGCGGACAGCCGCATCCTGCTGTCGCAGCCGGTCCGGATGAGGGTCGCGGCGAGCCGGACGCCGTAGAGCCCGAAGCGGGTCAGCAGCGCACGCCGGGTCTCGGCGGGCAGCCCCACCGGGAACGGGTCCGCGATGAACGCGTCCACCGACAGCAGATGCCGGTCCAGTTCGGCCCTCGGCACGGCACCCAGCGCCGCGAGGAGGTCGAACTCGTCGTCACGCAGGGCGCGCCCCGCGTAGGCGAGCTGCCCGGCGACCGCGATCACGCCCTGGAACCCGCTGCACTGCGGGTCTTCGCGCCACGCCCGCCTGGCGAGCTGTTTCGCGTTCAGCAACGCGTCGATCCGGCCCGCACCGACCTCGTCGGCCCGTGCCAGCACGAGGATCGTGTTCACCGCGCTCTGCCGCGCGAAAGCCGAACCTCCGTCCGGCCGCGCGGCGGCCAGCTCGTCCGGTTCGAGATGGCGGATCAGCCGCACGGTCGCGTCGGTCGGCGTCGCGGGATCGTCGAGCAGGGTGACCTCGCGCAGCGCGCGGGTCGGCCATTCGCCGAGTGCGGCGGCCAGCGTCGACTTCCCGGCACCCGCCGGACCGGTGAAGCCGACGCGCAGCGGTTCGTCCCAGCTGTCCAAAAAGGAGCGAAGCGGCCCCGCCGCGCGCGGATTGTCGTGGTACAGCGCGGCCGCGTCGGCGAGCAGGGCACGGACGTCTTCCGTCACGCCGGTAGCTCCCGCGGCATCCGACCGGCGAGCAGGCCCAGTTCCCCTGCCCGCTTGTGCAGGGCGGCGAGCCGGTCGATCTCCCGCCGCAGCGCCGCGGACCGGCGTTCCCGCTCGGCCGAACCCGCGATGATCGTCTCGCGTTCGGCGGTGAGTTCCTCGGAAAGTTCCTCGGCCAGTTCGGTGAAGTGATCGCGCAGCCGCCGCTGCACCAGCCGGATCGCGTCGCGGGATTCCTTGGAAAACCGCAGGAAGACGTCGTCGACGTGGCGTTGCGCGGCCGCCTTCGCGGCGGCCTGGCGGCGCTGCAGCCGCATCCCGCCCTCGTCGTGGATGGTCTTGGCGGCGAACGCGGCACCGGCACCGATGGACACCGGGTTGATCAGCGGCATCCCGGCAAGACTGGTGACCAGGCCGAACATCAGCACCCCACCGTACGAACCACGCAGCCCGGTGAACGCTTTCTGGCCGATCTTGAACCGCTCGATCCGTGGCGAGCCGACGTCCCCGATCGTCGACGCGCCGGAGTCCTCCAGACGGAGTTCCGGCAGTTCGCGTTCGTACCGGGTACCGAAGACCGCGGCGACGGCCTGCGCGATCCACTCCGCACGCGCGGCCATCCAGCCGTAGTTGGTCTCGACCGCGTCGGCGAGGGTTTCGTCCAGCCAGGCGGCGAAATCCGGCCAGACCTTCGCCGGGTCGCCCTCGTCGAAGGTGCGGTCGATGTGCTGCACGATCTTCCTGGTGCGTTCCCGCAGGTCGTATTCGGCGTCGGCGCTCAGGTCGGCGATCTCGTCGGCGAGCAGGTTCTGCCACTTCAGGTTCTGTTTGCGCAGCTCGTCGCCGCGGCGCTGCGCGCGGTTGAGCAACGTGGTCGGGTCGACCCCGGCGTCCTGGCCGGCGGCCTCGGCCCGCGTGCGCAGGGTGTCGACGAGTTCCGCCGCCGCGGCCCGCACACCGACCGCCGCGAGCAGCGCCATCGACTGCTCGGCACCGCGCGTGCTCTGCTCCGCGATCCACGCCAGCAACGCGGGAAACCCGGACTGCGCGTTGAGTTCCACGTCACCCGCCTTCGCGGCGGCCTGGCGGACCACGGCGGAAACGGGCAGGACCGGCGCGTCGATCCCGGCCTCGGCGAGCGCGGCGCGGTCGCGTTCGGCCACCGCGCGCCAGCCGGGGCAGACATCGATCTTGGTCAGCGCCAGCACGACGTGCGGACACCAGGTCCGGACGTGCCGGGCCAGCGCGAGTTCCGCGGCGGTGAGCGGTGCGGTGGCGTCGGAAACGAGCAGCACCGCGTGCGCGTCGGCGAGGACGTCGAGCGCGGCCGCGGTGCGCGGGGACTGCGGGTCGCCGACAGCGGGAGTGTCGATCAGCACGAGTCCCGCCGACAGCAGCTCGCGCGGGACGCCGACCTCGACGCGGCGCAGCGTCCCGGCCGGGCGCGCGCCGAGTTCGCCGGTCAGCCGCTCGACGGCGACCGGGATCCGTTCCCGGGCCTGGCCGACGAGCGTGGCCCCGGGTTCGGGGGCGTAGCCGATCTCGGTCGGCACCGAGGGGGTGGCCGCGTCGCCGACCGCGCAGACCGGCGCGTTCAGCACCGCGTTGAGCAGATAACCCTTGCCCTGCTTGGGAAAACCGAGCACGGCCAGCCGCGTGCGGCCGGGATCGGCGTCACGTCTTCTGCGCAGCCGTTCGGCGAGATCCGCGCGGCCGTGGGCACGACAGGCGGCCAAGGTCTCGTCGAGGACCTCGAGCCAGGCGGGGACGGTCACGACGAAGGAGTGTCCCCCCTCCCGGATCGCGCCGCACAACGGGGACCGGCCCCGCGGCCGGAAGCGAGCCGCGGGGCCGGGGTTCCACGATCGGTGATCGTGGCCGGATCAGAACGAGATGTGCAGGTCGTTGCCCGAGCCGATGTCGCCGGTGTGGACGTTGCCGATGTCGTTGTGCCCGAGGTCGTTGCAGTTGCCGACGTGGGAGACCACATCGTGGACGTCGGAGACGCCCGCACCGTTGCCGATAGCGCCGGTGACGTCACCGACACCGTTGTGCGCGACGCCGACGGCGTTGTGCGCGGCGTCGACACCGTTGTGCGCGGCGTTGGCGATCTGCGAGCCCGCGTTCCCGGCCAGGTCACCGCCGAGGTGCTTGACGTCGAGGTCGCCGGCGTTCGGCAGCCCACCGGTCAGGCCGCCGATGTGACCACCGACACCGCCAAGGGCGCCGGTCACGTCGCCCACGCCCGGGGCGTGCCCGCCGAGGTCGCCGACCGGGTTCGGCAGCTCGCCCGGGACGGGCAGGCCCGCGCCCTGCGTGGCACCGGCCAGGTCGCCACCGACGTGCTGGGCCTGGCCCACGGCGTTGTCGAGGCTGTAGTTGGCCTGACCCACGGCGTTGTTGACGCTGAAGTTGGCCTGACCGACCGGGTTGGAGTCGATGCCGTGCGCGAGGTCACTCGCGTAGCCGAAGGCACCGGTCGGGTTGTGCGCGAGCGCGGTGACACCGGCGGCGGCGTTGGTGACGTCGGCCTCGCCCGGCAGCTGCGGCAGCGCCGGGGCGTGCAGGCCGAGGTCGGGGGTGCCGGGGACGGCGGGAACGCCGGGCACGGACGGGACGCCGGCCGGGACCGACGGCAGGCCGGGCAGCTCGGCACCCGGCAGCTCCGGCGCGGCGGGCAGGCCGAGACCCGCGGTGAGCGCGTGCAGCTGGGCGATGGCGCCCTGGAGGCCCTCCTGCGGGACGTCGGCGCGCTCGGTGAGGTCACCGAACTGCGGGACACCGCCGAGGCCGTTCGGGTTGTCGACCGGGACGTAGTCGAGCACCAGCGGGATGACCTCGTGCACGTCGGCGGCGCTGACGTCGCCGAGCCCGGCGGCGGCGAGCGCCTGCTGCGGGTCGGAGCCGAACGCCTGCAGCGCGGCCGGGTTCGAGAGCAGGTTGAGGGTGAAGTCGTGCAAGGTCTGCACGGAGCTCATGAGGAATTCTCCTGTGGGGAAGGTCCGATGGGACGGGGACGGCGAGGACCGTCGCTGGTCTCCGCGTGTCGATCAAACTAGGGAAGACCGGCCCCGGGGCACATCGGGGATTACTCCGAGTCGTCGCTCAGTCAGCCAATAGGGGATCGGTATGACATCGTTAGGGAGTTAGGGGCTCATCCGAGACGCGTCCCGTTGGGTTAAATCCACTCCCAGCTTGCTTGAGTGACCCGAACGGGTGAGGATTTCCGAGCCCTAGGGGATTTCCCGCCGGGCCGCGCGACGAAGGAGGAGGTGCCGGTGTCCTACGTCCTCGGCATCGACGTCGCCCCCACCAGGACCCACGCCGCCACCCGCACCCGGGCGGGTGAGGGCTGGGGACCGCCGGAGCCGCTGTGGCTCGGCGAGCAGGCCCCCTCGGCCGCCTCCGCGCTGTTCCTCGACGACGAGGGATACCTGCTGACCGGAGACGCCGCCGCGCACGCCGGTGCCGAAATCCCGTCCCGGCTGCTGACCGGATTCCATCAGCGGATCGGCGACGAAGTGCCGATCATCGTTGAAGGTGAACGATTTTCACCCCAGTCGCTGAGCGGCGTGCTCGTCGAGGGCATCGTCGAGCACGCGGCCGACCTGTTCGGCGAAGCCCCGGGCCAAGTCGTGCTGACCCACCCGGCGGGCTGGGGCGGCTACCGGCGCGAGCTGCTGCGCCGGGAGCTGACCACGGCAGGGATCACCGCGGTGACCCTGGTACCGGGCCCGATCGCCGCGCTGCACGCCCATCTGCCCGCGCCGGGCCCTGCCGACACCGCGGCCGCGGTGTGCGAATACGGCCCGGACGGGGTGACCGTGACGCTCGCGACCGCTTCCGGCGCGAGCGGCTGGCGGCAGGTGACCACGGCCGAAGGCGTCGCGCCCGCCGCCGCCGTGAGCACCGTCTTCGCGCTCGCCCACACCGCGTCGGTTCCGCCGAAAGCCTTGGCGGGCCTCGTGTTCTGCGGCGCGATCACGCCCGGTTCGCTCCCGGGACGGCTGCCCTGCCCGGTGTTCGCGGGTCCCCACCCGGAACTCACCACCGCGCTCGGCGCGAGCGCGGTGACCACCAGCGCCCCGGCGCGGCGGGCGGCAGCCGCTGTCGAAACCACGCTGCTCCCCCAGCCCGGCCTCGCGCCCGAGGTCAGCGAACGACCGGCCCGTCCGCCGGTCGAGATCACGCCGTTCGCGCTGCCCGAACGCCGCGGTCCGGGCAAGCTCTTCGGCAAACGACGTCCGCTGGCCGCCGCGGCCGCCGTCCTCACACTCACCGCGTCGATCCTGACGATCACGCTGACCACGCGTGAGGCGACCGCGGGCGGCCACCCCCACCCCGCTCCCCCGACCTCCTGCGCCCGGCCCGGCGCGGGCGCATCCGCTGAGGGTCACTGTTGAACGCACTGCTGGCGACTTCCGGCACCGAGCTCGTCCATCCCGCCGCCCAGCGGCTGCTGGCCGACGTCTCGGCCGACCCCGCCGATCCGTTGCGCCTCACCGTCGTCGCCCCTGGCGGCTACGGCAAAACCACGCTGCTCGACGCGCTCGACGCGTGTTATCGCGCGGCGGGAATCGACGCGGTGCTCGTCGACAACGCCGACCGGCTCGGCGAAGCGGAACTCGACCGGCTGACCGCGCTCGCGGACCGGACGGACGCGCCGATCGTGCTGGCCCATCGGCCACGGCCGCGGGCGGCACTGCGCCTGCTCGGCGAGACGTTCGGCAGGCGGACCCCCGGCCTGCGGCTGTCCCCGCTCGGAGTGCAGGAAGTGGGGCGGCTGTGGGAAAAAACCACCGGCGACGCAGCGGACCCCGCCGCGGTGCGCGAGGTGCACGCCAGGACCGGCGGGGTGCCCCGGCTCGTCGTCCGCGCGCTCACCGCCAGGCTGGCCGAGTTCCGCGGTGAACTGGCCGAACTGGACGACGACGTGCTGCGGTATCTCATCGCGGCCGAGGCGGGCGCGGGCCGGAACCTCGACCTGCTGAGCGTGCTGCTCGGCCGCACCCCGGACCGGCTGCCCGAGGTCGTCGACGGGGCACGGGCGACCGGGCTGCTCGGTACCGACGACGTGCTGCTCCCCCTGGCCGCGGACGCGATCCGCGCGTTCAGCCCACCGGCCCGGCGGCTCACCGCGCTGCAGCGGCTCGTCGACCTGCAGCTCGCCAGGGGACTGCCGGTGCTCGACCTCGCCCGGTCGCTGCTCGACGCCGGCGGGGCCGGGGCGAGCGCGGCCGCGGCCTTCGCGGCCGCCGCGCGGGAAGCGCTCCCCGCCGACGCGAAACTGGCGGCACGTTTCGCCGAAGCGGCGGCGGAAGCCGGAGCCCGCGGCCCCGAGCTGACCGCGGGCTGGGCCCGCGCCGCGGCGCTTTCCGGTGATCTCGACACGGCTTTGCGCCTCGGCGACAGCATGCTCGGCGGCGAAGACGCCGACACACGCGCGGCGGGCGCGGAAATCGCCGCGACGGTACTGGCCCATCGCGGGGAACTCGCCCGCAGCGCCGAGCTCTACCACTGGGCGGGCCGCGGCGACGCGGACGCCTTCGCGGCGATCGCGCTCGTCGGCACCGGCGACCTCGACGGCGCGAACCGCCTGCTCGACTCGCCCGCCCCCGGTGTCGTGCCGACCCTGTTCGCGGGCGCCGCCACCCGCATGGCGCAGGGGATCGCCGAATCGGTGTCGCCGGGTGGCGCCGCCGAAACCCGTGCCGCGGAAGCACTGTCCACCCTGGTGGGCGCGGCGACGATGCTCGAACCGGCAGGCGGCGGGCTCGCCCTGCCGGACAGTCCCGCCGCGCTGGCCGCGCTCGCCGGACTGCACTCCGGTGAGCTGGCGCTGGCCGAGTCGGTGCTGACCCGGGCGCTGGCGAACCGGATCGGCGGCGAACTGCTGGCCACCCGGCACCGGCTGCTGCTCGGCTGGGTCGCGATGACCGCGGGGGATCTGGCCACCGCCGCCGAACACCGCGACGCGGTCACGCGTCTCGGCCGCCCCCTCGAAGCGCGGGACGAGCTGTTCTTCGCGACGCTCGACCTCGGGCTCGCCCGGCGCGCCAGCGATCTCGTCGGGCTGCAGCACGCGTGGGAACGCGCCTACCAGGCCTCGATGCGGCAGCAGGCGGACCTGTTTACCCTGCTGCCGCTGGGAGAACTCGCCATCGCGGCCGCCAGGGCCGGCGCCCACGCCAAGCTGGCCCGCCAGCTCGACCGCGCGCACGCGTTGCTGGCCCGGCTCGACGACCCTCCATTGTGGACGGTCTCACTGGCCTGGCACGAACTGCACGCCGCCATCACGCTGGAGGACTCCGCCGCCGCGGAAACCCACCTGGCCACGCTGACCCGGCACGCGGACCACGGCCGGTACCCCGCCACGATGGCGCGGGCGGCACGGGGCTGGCTCGCGGTGCTCGGCGGCGCCGTCGAACCCGGCGAGGTCTCGGCGGCCGCCGCGGAACTGCACGAGCTCGGCCTGTGCTGGGACGCCGCCCGGCTGGCGGGCCAGGCCGCGATCCGCACCTCCGACCGCAAGGCGATGGTCCACCTGCTCGAAGCGGCCCGGCAGTTCCAGGGCAGCACCGCGCGCCGCGAGACCGGCACACCCGAACCGGCCGGGACGACCGGCCTGAGCGCGCTGAGCGAACGCGAACTGCAGGTGGCGCGCCTCGTCGTCGACGGGCTGACCTACAAGCAGGCGGGCAGCAAGCTCTTCATCTCCGGGAAGACCGTCGAGCACCACATGGCCCGCATCCGCGGCAAGCTCGGTGCCGGGGACCGCCGCGAGCTGCTCGCCATCCTGCGCGAACTGCTCGCCCAGCACCCCTGACCCAGCACCTTTGACCCCGCGGCCTACGCCCGCACCCGAAGCCCCATCGACGTCATCAGCACCGTCGCCTGCTCCGGCGAGATGATCGCCTCGGCCAGCTCGACGTTGAACGGGTCGAACGCCGACAGGTCGCTGCCCCGCAGATCGGCACGGCCGAACTTGGCGCTGTGCAGCTGGGCCGCCGAAAGGTCGACATCGGCGAACACCGCGTCCACACAGTTCGCCGCGGTGAGATCCGCCTCCCGGAGCCGCACCTGGTGGAACCGCGCACCACGCAGATCGGCACCGGGCAGCCCGGCGAACGACCAGTCCCCGCCGGTGACCCGCAGCGGCCTCAGCGAGCACTCGGTGAACACGCTGCCGACGAGCTTGCACCCGACGAACTCCGCGTCGAACAGGTTGCAGCGCTTGAAGGTGCAGCCGGTGAACGCCGAATCGGTGTGCCGCGACGAGTTGAACCGCACGTTGCCGAACACGCAGTCGGTGAACACGACACCCCGCGTGGTCGCCTCGGTGAGGTCGACCTCGTGGAACTGGCACCGGACGAACGTCCGCCCGGTGAGCTCCTCGGCATACCAGTCCTCCCGCTGGAAGACGGTGTCCTCAGTGGTCTCTCGCTGGGACTCGGGCTGGGCATCAGACATGGCTTCTCCGCACGCCCCACGCTAACCTCTGCCACCGACATTCCGGCCACGCACGATCCCGAAGGAGTGCGATGCCCGCCCGGTTCAGCGCCGACGAGGTCCGCGCCGCGGTACCGATGCCCGCCGCCGTGGACTCCGTCCGCGACGCGTTCCTCGACCTCGCCGACGACTGCTTCGTCCAGCCACAGCGGCTGGCCTTCGGTGGCGAGGCCGGGACGGGCACCGTGCTGGTCATGAGCGCGTACCACCGGCCGACCGGTGCGGCCACGGTGAAGACGACCAGTGTCGTTCCCGGCCGGGACCCGCTGATCCAGAGCACGCTCGTGTGGACCACCGCGGAGCGCCAGCTCGTCGCCGAGGCAGCCTCCATCACGACCCTGCGCACCGGCGCGGCCAGCGGCGTCGCGACCGACCTGCTCGCACCCCGCGACGCCTCCCGGCTCACCCTGATCGGCGCCGGTGCCCAGGCGGCCGACCAGGTCCGTGCCGTGGCCGCCGTCCGGGACCTCCGCGCGCTGACCGTGTTCAGCCGCGGCACCGGCCGGGCCCACGCTCTCCTGGCCGAGCTGACCGCCGAGTTCCCCGGGCTCATCACCCGGGTGGCCACCAGCGCCGACGACGCCGTCGCCGATGCCGAGATCGTCTGCTGTGCCACCTCGAGCGACACGCCCGTCCTCGCCACCGCCGCACTTCCGGAACGCGTCCACGTCAACGCGATCGGCTCGTTCCGGCCCTCGATGCGGGAGCTGCCCGCCGACCTGCTCGCGACCGCGTCGGCCGTGGTCGTCGACCAGCTCGACGCGTGCCTCGATGAATCCGGCGAGATCCGGCACGCCGTCGGTACCGGACTCCTCGATCGCGCCGCGATCCTGGAACTGGGCTCCGCGTTGCGCACCCCGCCTGGCACGGGCGGACGCACCGTGTTCAAGTCCGTCGGTGTCGCCGCACAGGACTGGGCCATCGCCCGCCTGCTCGACCCGGCCTTCGCCGTGTCACCGCCCGTTCACGGATAGCCGCTTTCTCCCGTCAACCGTTCTCCCTCCGTTACGAAGATCTCTTCCTTCGGGTGACACCCCTCTCACCCACGTACCAGGGGAAACGCCGCCTGCCCGCAACGTTCCACCTGGTCACCGCGGCCGTCTCCGCCGCGCCCGCCGGAGACCACCCACGCCCCATCCCGTACCCCGCCGCTCCCGGAGGCGACGTGTTTCGGCAACACTGGTCCGATGAGCGAGGGGCGATGGTTCGACAGCTGGGTGCCCTGGCCGGAGCTCTCCGGCCTGGCCGCGGCCGGTCGCTCCCTGCTGCCCAACGTCCCGGCGACCCCGGCCGCGCTCGCCCGCACCGTGACCGAGCAGCTCATCGGGCGCAGGCTCACCGCCAAGGTCGGTGACCGCGAGGTCGGCCTGACCCTGACCGCACTCGACTACCCCGCCGACTCGCTCAAGCTCGCGACCGGCCGCGTCGGCGACGTGCGCATCGTCGCCGAGGATGTCGACTGGCCGGAACCCGGTGACGGCACCGGCGACACCGACGACCGGATCCCGCTGCGCCGGGTCACGGTGCTGGCCCGCGACGTGAAGCTACGGTCGCTCCCCTCCCCCGCGGCCATCCCCGCCGGGGTGGAGCTGCGGATAGCCGTCGCCGCCGACGTCGTTCGGCGACGCGTCGCCGAACATCGCCCGGGAATCGTGGCGACCCCGGCCGAAGACGGTCTCCTGCACGTGCGGTGGGCGCGGCGGCCGCACTGGGGCCACCTGACCCTGGACTCCACTGTGGACGATTCGGCGGTCGTGCTGACCCCGCGCTCGCTCCACATCGGACGGTGGAAGTTCCGCCCACCCCAACGGTTCCAGCCCATCCGGCTGCCGCTGCCCGAACTGCCGCCGGGGATCCGGCTGACCGCGGTCGAACCACGGCACGACGAACTCGTCCTGCACACCGTCGCCGACGAGTGGCCGGAACGGCTCTCCCGGATTCCGCTCTCCGACCTGCTGAGCTGGCTGACCACCGCGGCTCTGACCTTGACCCTGCCGAAATTGGGCGCACGCCCCTGACACCTCCCCTTGCCACGCGGGTCGTGTGACCCACACCACGACCATACTCGAACGCTCGTTCGATGCCATCACACGATCAGGTGCTCCGCCAGACGGCTTCAGGGTCCCTCGGCAACCGCCTTGACGTGGTCGTTGCGTGCGCGGATCAGCCGCGTCATGTACCGCTCGAGCACCACGCGTTCAGCCAGAGTTCCGAGCAAACCGAGCGGAGCGGCGAACTCGACGACGTCGCGCATCACGGTCCCACCACGACCGTCCGGCGTGAAGTGGTGCACGTGATGCCAGCGCCGGAACGGTCCGGCGACCTGCTCGTCCACGAAGTACCCCGGCGGTTCACAGGCGGTGATCCGGGACGTCATCCGCCATCGCACGCCGAAATGCCGCGCTTCCCAGGTGACGGTGTCACCCAGCGCGAGCCGCCCGGAAGTGACACCACCGACCGCCCGTTCCGCGGAACCGGCCATCGACGCGGTGTGCACCTCCACCTCCAGTGAGACATCGAAGACACGCCGCGGCGGCGCGGCGATGCCGGCGATGAGTTCGAAACGCGCCATGACCTCAACGCTACGGCGACACCGCCCCATCAGGTCGACCATATCGTTTTTCGATGCTATCGTTTCTCGATAGCATCGAAAAACGATATGGAGGTCGGTCACGTGACCAAGGCGAGCAAGCAGCGCAACCCGTTCCAGCCTCTACGTGGCATCGCCGAGGTGCTGTCCATCGTGTTCTGGCTCTTGTTGATCCTCGCCGTGTTCCAGACCCTTTACACCGCGGGCTGGTGGCCGGGCGCGAAGCGCGACACCGCCTGCGTCGACGCGGCCGACATCGTGTCCTCGCACATCACCGGCGACCTCGGCGCCAACCTGAAGCCCGGGACACGGCCGAGCGCGGCCGTGACGAGTCTGTGCGTCGAGCAGCCGAGCGCCGGCCAGCGCTTCGCTCATATCGGAGATCAGCTGCCGCAGGTCGTCTTCATCGTCGGCGCGCTGATCGTCCTGTTGCACTTCCTCAAGACCGCGACCAGGAACGGGCCTTACGCCGACGTCGTTCCCGGCAAACTGCGCGGGCTCGGCTGGTACCTGCTGATCGGCGGGCCGGTGCTCGCGATGATCTCCGCGCTGGCACGGTTCTTCCTGCGCCGGAGCATGGTCACCGATCTGCCCTCGGGCTCGTGGTTCAGTGACTGGGTGGGCAGCCTGCCCTGGTGGGCCATCGTCGCCGGTGCCGCGGCGCTGTCCTTCGCGCGGATCCTGCGGATCGGCAGCCGGATGCGCGAAGACCTCGAAGGCACCATCTGATGCCGCCGGACGAGCCGCACAGCATCGAAGTCCACCTCGACCGGCTGCTCGCCGAACGCGGGATGACCCTGACCGAGCTGGCCGAGCGCGTCGGTGTCACGGTCGTCAACCTGTCGGTGCTGAAGAACGGGCGCGCCAAGGCGATCCGGTTCTCCACGCTGAGCAGGTTGTGCCAGGTCCTCGGCTGCCAGCCCGGCGACCTGCTCGGTCACCGTCCCTAGATCGAGGCCTGTTCGGCGATCGGCAGGCAGATCTCGAACCGCGTGTTCCCCGGCTCGGACTCCACGCGCACGTCGCCCTGATGCCGTTCGACGACGATGCGCCACGAGATGTCGAGGCCGAGACCGGTCCCCTCGCCGACCGGTTTCGTGGTGAAGAACGGTTCGAAGATCCGCTGGCGGATGTCCGCGGGGATACCGGGCCCGGTGTCACCGATCTCGACCCGCAACTGGTCGTCGACGCGCCACGTTCGCAGGGTCAGCGTGCCTTCGCCGTTCATCGCGCCGAGCGCGTTGTCGATGACGTTCGTCCAGACCTGGTTCAGTTCGCCCGCGTAGGCCGGGATCCGCGGCAGCTCGCGGTCGTACTCCTTGACGACGCGGACGCCTTCGCCGATCTTGCCCGCGAGCATGACCAGCGTGGAGTCGAGGCCCTCGTGCACGTCGATCCACTGGTGCGGCGCGCGGTCCATCTGGGAGTACTGCTTCGCGGCGCCGACCAGCGCGGTGATCCGCGTGGTCGAGTCCTCGATCTCGCCCATCAGCATCTCGGTCTCGAGCGCGTAGGCCAGCCAGCGGACGGCACCGTCGAGGAACGTCTCCCCCACCGATTCGAGGACGCGGTCGAGGTCGTCGGCGGTGAGCCCGGCCGCGACGAAGATGCTCGCCAGGTCCCAGCCCTGGCCGATGCCGTGTTCGTCGAACCAGTCGCCGATCTCGTCCTCGCGGTCGGCCTGCTGCATCGCCGTCAGCTTCGGCGCCGAAGCGACCTGCTTGACCAGCCGCTCCTGGACCTCGAGCAACAGCTCCAGAAGCTCGGGCTCGATGTCCTTTTTGGCCAGCAACGCGAGTTTGTGCCGCATCCCGGCGACCCGCTCCCGCAGCGACGCGGTCGCGCGCACCGCGGCGGCGGCCGGGTTGTTGAGCTCGTGGGTGAGCCCGGCGGACAGCTCGCCGAGCGCGAGCAGACGGCGTCGCGAACCGATGACCGTGTCGCTGTTGCGCCAGCCGAGGTACATGCCCTCCAGCAGGTGGGTCGCCATCGGGAACCACTGACGGAACTCGATCGCGAACTCTTCGGCGGGCAGGGTGAGGAAGCTGAGGTCGCTGACCGCGTGCACCGACGCGCCGTAGCTGTGTTCGGAATCCTGGTGCACGAAGAACTGCGTGGCACCGCAGTAGGCGCCTCGCTGGTCGGAGCGGGTGACCTCGACCTCGGTGCCGCTGACCAGCCTGGTCAGCCGCAGCGCCCCGGAAAGCAGGAGGTAGAAGCAGGTCGCCGGGTCGCCTTCGCGGATGATCGTGGTGCCCGCCGGGTAGTGCTCGACGACGGCGTGCTCGGACACCCAGTCCAGCTGTTCCTCGGTCAGATGCTCGAACAGGAAGAGGCCGCGGAGTTCGTCCCGCGGCAATGCGGGTTCGCTCACTGTTCCTCCAGATAGCGGTGGACGAGGGTGACGGCCATGGCGCCCTCCCCGACCGCGGACGCGACGCGCTTCACCGACTGCGCGCGCACGTCCCCGGCGACGAACACCCCGGGAATGGACGATTCGAGGTAGTGCGGATCCCGGTCCAGCGACCAGCCGGGTGGTCTGCGTCCCTCGGTGAGCAGGTCGGGCCCGGTACGGACGAAGCCGTGGCCGTCGCGCAGCAGCTCGTCGCCGAGCCAGTCGGTGCGTGGTGCGGCGCCGATGAAGATGAACAGGTGCCCGGTCTCGACGGTCTCGGTGACCCCGTTTTCACAGACCGTGAGCGCTTCCAGATGGTCCGCGCCGTGGGCCTTCAGCACGGTCGTGCGGGTGCGCACCTGGATGTTGCCGATCGCGGCGATCTGCTCGATGAGGTAGTGCGACATCGAGGATTCGAGCGATTCCCCGCGGATGAGGATGGTGACCGCGCGGGCGTGTTTCGAGAAGAAAACAGCCGCTTGCCCCGCGGAGTTCGCGCCGCCGACGATGTAGACGTGCTCGCCCTGGCACTCGGGGGCCTCGGTGGCCGCGGACCCGTAGAAGACGCCCCGGCCGGTCAGCTCGGCGACGCCGTCCGCCTCCAGCGCGCGGTAGGCGACGCCGCTGGCCAGCACCACCGCGTGTGCGGCGATCTCGGTGCCGTCACCGAACGTGATCACCCGCGCCGAGCCGCGTGCTTCCAGCCCGACGACGTCCCGGGCGGTCAGCACCTCCGCGCCGAACTTCTGCGCCTGGCGCCGGGCCCGGTCGGTGAGCTGGGCGCCGGAAACGCCGTCGGGAAAGCCCAGATAGTTCTCGATGCGGGAGCTCTGCCCGGCCTGTCCGCCGGTGGCCTTGCGCTCGACGAGCACTGTGCGCAGCCCCTCGGACGCGCCGTACACCGCCGCGCCGAGCCCGGCCGGACCGCCGCCGACCACCACGAGGTCGTAGAACTCCTGTGCCGGACGGGTGGACAGGCCCACCGCGTCGGCGATCTCGGCACCGCTCGGCTGACGCAGGACCGTGCCGTCCGCGGTGATGAGCACCGGGATGTCGGCGGCGGTGGCCCCCGCGGCGTCCAGCAGACGGCACGCCTCGGCGTCGTCGACCGAGTACCAGCGGTAGGGCACGGAGTTGCGGGCGAGGAAGTCGCGCACGTGATACGACGGCGAGGACCAGCGGTGCCCGACGACCTTGATGTCCTCGACCGACCGGTCCCCCACCGTCCGCCACGCCTCGACCAGCGCGTCGACCACCGGATACAGCTTCTCCTCCGGCGGATCCCACGGCTTGAGCAGGTAGTGGTGGACGTCGACCACGTTGATCGCCTGGATCGCGGCGTCGGTGTCGGCATACGCGGTCAGCAGCGCGCGGCGGGCGTGCGGGAACAGGTCCATCGCCTGCTCCAGGAACGAGATGCCGTCCATCTGCGGCATCCGGTAGTCGGCGAGGATGGCCGCGACGGCGTCCCCGCGCAACTTGATCTCCCGGAGCGCGTCGAGCGCGTCGGCCCCGGAATCGGCGCGGATGACGCGGTAGTCCTTGCCGTAACGGCGGCGCAGGTCACGGGCGACGGACCGGGAGACGGCGGGATCGTCGTCGACGGTCATCAAGATCGGCTGGCTCACGAGGAGCAGCCTACGGGGAAGCAACGCGACAACGGAGCGTTCCAGGGAAGCGGCCGCGAGGCACCCCCCTGCGAACGCCGTCGCGACGGGGTGTATCTTATGAACACACGAAACGCGGAGTTCAGCTTCGCTTCGGGGCTATGGCGCAGCTGGTAGCGCACCTCACTGGCAGTGAGGGGGTCAGGGGTTCGAGTCCCCTTAGCTCCACTCGTTCAAGGGAGAGCCCTGTTTGCGAAAAGTGCAAACAGGGCTCTCTTCGTTGTGTCTCTTGGGGGTCGAACCTGGCCCCATCCCGTCGCCGAGGGGCCGACGCTCGTCACCCGTCAACGTCATTCATCCTCGCTGGCGCTGCGGGCGCTCCACGCGGACCTGCTCCTCGTCGTCGGCGAAGACGGCCACGATCGAGGAAGAGCCGTCGCTGGCCAATTACGCTGCATGATCGACCTCGCGCCGTTCTTCGCAGCGCGCAACGAGATCATCCACGAACCGGCTCTCGTCGCCCCGACCGGCCCCGGCACCGCCTCGCGCCGCCAGCGGGCGATGGACGCGGTTCGTACGCAGTGCGACGACGTCCTGAAGTTCATCGAGACGACCATCCGCGCTGCGGCGACCACTCTCCGGACCGGCCGCCCACGTCTGTGAGTCTGAGTCCAGGACGGGCCAGCCAACTGAGCTGGGCGTGCCACAGCAATGTGGTGAGCAGGCGCGGCTCGATGGGCGAGCACGGTGGCGCACCGCCCTGCCTCCTCCACGACGCCCCGGACAAACCGGCTGGACGACTGGGCACCGTCCAGCCAGCCCACGCAGCATCCGGGGCGTGCTCCCAAGAAAATCACTCGGATGGCTCAGGCCGCCGCACGAAGTCCTCGTCGGTCGGCGTGCCGACCGATCCTTGCCGTAATCGCACCACCGTTCCCGATCTCGGCCATGGAGAGCGTGGCAGTGCTCGATGGTGACGCGTCGCTCTCCGGCAACGCGCTCGGGAATCTCAGGTCAACGTGTTACGAACGGAGGTTCGGCGTCGCGCCCAACTCGCGGCGGTGTAGACGCGGGCACCGGCTGGAACGAGTTCGGGGTGGATGGTTCCTGTCGGAGGGGGCTCGCGACGATGAGCAGCACGTGGATGGTGGTTGCCCTGACCTCGACCGCCGCGGTCGTGGTCAGAGAGCTGTTCAGCTTGATGCGGTACCTGCGCCGCCGGGCCGGCATCGAGCGAATCGCCACCCAGATCGCTCTACCTGGGACTCACCTGGTTGACGAGGATGAGCAGGGTGCACGGTTCGCAGTCACTGTCGACCATTGTCGGTCTCAGCCGCCATCGACCGCTGCGGACATCGAGCAGGACAAAGCACAGTGATGGTCGTGCCTCCGCGTGGTGATCTGTCCGACGATGCGGGGCCGGGAGGATTCGAGGCGTTCTACCGCGCGACGGCGGACCGGACGTTGATGGTCGCCCGCCGCACGGCCGTAGGTGACCTGCAGCTCGCGCTGGACGCCACGCAGGACGCCTATGTCGAGATGCTGAGGCTCTGGCCGGACCGTTGCGGGCGGCCGATGGCTGCGAACCGCAGTTACGTCACACGTATCGCGGTGAACAAGGTGATCGATGGGTATCGCCTCCGCAACAGGGCGGGTATGTCGCGGATCCTGAACGATGGGAAGAGCTGTCTCGGGAGTTCCTGACGCCACCCCCGGACGGGGATGCTCTGACGGCGGGCAACGCGGTCGCGGCCGGGATTGCTGGGACTCTGGCTGCGCATGCCGTGCTGAGCTTGATCACCGATGTTCCCCGCCGCTGGGGGAATGGGGAACACTATGTGGACCTGGTGCACCTGGACCGAAATGTGCGTCGCCTCGCCATAGACGCGCCGTACCCACAGTGCCCGACCTGCGCACAGCGGCCCCGCATTCCCCGCGCGCACTCCGACGATCGGACAGGCTGATTGCCAGGCACTGAAGTTCATTGAGACGATCATCCGTGCCACGGCGACCGCCCTCCGGATCGGCCGCTCGTCGGTCTAGAGCCTGTTTCAATGGCGTAGCCGCTCGTTGATCGCTGCGATGTGGATGGTTGCCTCGTAGCGAACCGCGAGTTTGTCGAATCGTGTGGCGACGCCTCGGTTGCGTTTGAGCCGGTTGATGCCGCACTCGACCGCATGCCGCTGTTTGTAGATCTCCGGATCGAACGCTGGCGGCCGGCCACCGGCCTGGCCGCGGTTGCGGCGATGCCGGACCTGGTCAAAGGGGTCGGGGAATCGTGCAGGCGATCCCGCGCCGCCGCAGACAGGCCCGGTTGGCGCGAGAACTGCAGGCCTTGTCCGCCAGGACACGATCCGGCCGGGTCCGGGCTCGCCCACCACCAGTCCGGGCGACCCGGACCCTGGCCAGCACCGTCTCGAACCGCGGCGAATCACCACGCTGACCGGCGGTCACCAGCAACGACAATGGTTTTTGGCCTTGCTCGGTGACCAGATGCAGCTTGGTCGTCCAACCTCCCCGCGACCGGCCCAACGCGTGGTCGGCCGGTTCGGGCTCGCCGATACCGCCTGGCGGTTCTTTCCGCAGACCGCCCTCGATACGGGCACCTGCCGCGTGCTGATGCGCCCGTTTGATCGTGGAATCCACGCTCACGTCCCAGGTGATCAGCCCGGCGGCGTCGGCCCGGGTCTGCGACGCCGCCAGGATCAGCGCCCACACACCGGCGCGCTGCCAGCGCCGGAACAAGCCATAGACGGTTTGCCAGCAGCCATACACGGGTGGGATGTCACGCCACGGGGAACCGACACGAACCCGCCAGCGAATGCCGTCCATTTGACCTAAGACACGCCGCACCAACAACGCCAGACAGAAGCTCCGCTGCTCAGCACACCAAAACAGGCTCTAGCTGACAGAGCAGCTGCCAATGCAGCGGACGGCAATGGTGGTGCTCATCTCGTTCCCGGGCCCAGAAATCATGCCGGTGATGAGCTTATCCAGGTTTTCCCGCACGCCGCATCCGGAGAAGGGCGGGATATCGAAACTGCTCTTGAGGACGGTCGGGGGGGCCGTGTTCTGCAGCCCGATCAACCCTTTGATCTTGATCTCCATAGGGCTCCGAGTCCTGCAGTTCGGCCCCACTTCGAGAACCTTGTTGTCAACCTTGGTGTCACTCACGTGGATACCGAGCCGCAGTGTCATGTCGGTGATCACCGACATGTAGTTCTTCCCATCCGGAAACGGCCGCGACGCCACTTCCCCGGGGTCGCCAGGGTTCTTCAGCAGAAAGCCGCTTTGATCTCCGTCGGCCACTAGCTCCACGGTGCTGGTCGCCGGCATGAAGCCGAAGGTCACGAAGTACGCGTTCGCCATAATCGGCAATGTGATCGAGCCCGACAGGGTTTTTTTCACCGCGTCAACCGTGGCGTCGAAACGCCCCTCGCCGGTGGCCAGGTTCGAGCGAAGTTTCGCTATGCGCGAAACCGTGTTCCGCACATAGTACGACGCGGTCAAACCGGCTGCCGCAGTCGAAGCAGCTACTGACGAAACCGGCTCGTTCATACTGGGGCCGGTCGACGTGGCAGAGGCAGAGCTCAGCGACACAGCGCCGAGGGCGAGCGCCACACCGATCGCCAGCGCACGGACGCCGCGTCGAGTCACCAGTCGCATAGTGGTTATCCTTCGTCGCCTGATACATCGATAATACGCCGGTACGCCGAAATAGACGATACGTGGCGAAGTTTTCACCACGCAAGCAATTAGGGCACACTTCAGACAAGAGGGTTCTGCGCGTAGCGATTGTTGTGATCAACGTGAGGCATCCTTCCCCGCAGGATTGTGATGCTCGTGACAAGTACCTTGGTGTAAACTCACAGCGTTGCACGTGGCCGCGACCTGCGAACTGCCAGGCTCCTCGTTCGGTCAATGGCCACCGGGCGACTCCATCCGACAAGATCCCCGGTGCTGGCCTACGCGGACGTGACAAAATCGCCACGCCTCACCTCTCGCAGCATCGACACCGTTGACCACGGCCTCACGGTTGCGGCAGGCTGCCGAACGGAGGGAGCAGGACTTGGTCGTCTCCTGGGCAACACATATGAGCCGAGGAAACCCTGCCACCTCGGCGCCTGAGATTTAACAATCTAAAGAGGGGGAAGAATGATATCCACTAAGCGCACGGTAAAGTGGGTGACTTTGGCCGCTGTCTCTGTTGCGA
Organism: Amycolatopsis sp. NPDC059027; assembly: GCF_042739735.1. Classification (NCBI taxonomy): domain Bacteria; kingdom Bacillati; phylum Actinomycetota; class Actinomycetes; order Pseudonocardiales; family Pseudonocardiaceae; genus Amycolatopsis; species Amycolatopsis sp. NPDC059027. Next base: position 34,867 of record NZ_JBHYIK010000030.1, read on the forward strand.
GCGCAACACTACTCGGCGGCACGGCGGCGGCTCAGTCACCGTCGGCCACACTCACCGTGACACCGTCAACAAACCTCGATCCGGAGCAGCAAGTCTCAGTCTCCGTCAGTGACATGACACCGAATCGACAGATCATACTGGTTGAATGCAGCGCAGACGGACGTTGTTACCTTATCGGCGGCCCGGTGACCGACGGGAGCGGGAATGTCTCGGCCACCGTTACAGTCTACCGGCATATGTCGTGGGGTGAGAATGACAACTATGATTGCAACACCCCAGGCGGAGGGTGCTACGTAGCAGCCAGCGACCCTGACACAGGTGAGCTGCCGAAGGTGCCCATCTCTTTCCGCTGATTTGGCGACACGAGCGTTCGTATAGCGATCCGTCTCACAGGGGCAGGTCGCTATACGCCGCTGTAACGGCTCGAAGTTGAGAAACTCTGCCAGGCGCTCGCGGCATTAGCCTCGGCCTTACGGGCGGTGTTATGTTCGGTTGAGTCCTGCTGCAGTGGCCGCTCGTTCCGGCCAGGATCCTTCATCTCCGAAGGAAAAACCCTCTCCGGCGACTACGCGTTCACAGCCTGTTCGCGGCCTTCGATGTCGGCAGCGGCTCGGTGATCGCCCAGCACTACCGGCACCACCGCCACCAGGAGTTTGTGCGCTTCCTGAAGCTGATCGACGGCCGGGACATGACCATCGGACGAGTGCTCATCGCTCTCTCGTCCCGGCATAGCAGGCTCCGACAGCAACTGCGGCGGCGGCAACTCCCATTCCCAAGAGCGTCAGCAGTACGCCTCTGAGCGTTCCGGTCGTCAGGGGAATGACCAGCATGCCCAGCGAAGTGAACACGACCACCAGCAGCCCCAGACGCACCGACATGCGGTGGGGACGGCTCTGTTCAGGCATGGCTTCCTTCCGATTGGCGACGAGCTTCGCTACCGGCGAGGCGAATGGCCACGACTCCACGCGCACTCGACGATGAGGTCGACCCCAGAGGAAGCCTCCCCAGCCAGGCCAAGCCCTCGTCTGACTTGCGGAAGCCCTCGATCTGCCAACCGGCCGCCTGATCACTCATCGCTCGACGTTCCGGGTGGGTTGGTGTCGGCTTGGGCCGTGCGCGTGTCGGCGAAGGCTGCCACGTAGTACTTGAGTTTGGTGTCGTCGAGCGGGCAAGCAGTATCTGCTGGCACGCCGAAGTGGTTCATGACGGCGCGGACCTGTTCAGCAGTGGCGGGATACCCCTCGGGCCTGGACATATCGTCATAGCCGAGTATGTCCTCGAGGGTGTGATGGCTGATCCCCGGAGGCAGATCCAGGACCCAGTCCAAAAGTTCGTCCGACTTGCGAAATGCTTCGATCTGCCATCCGACTGCGGGATCGTTCATGGTTCGACGCTCCGGTTGGGAACTGGGCCCTTGATCTGTTCCCCTGTGTTGGGGTCAAGGACGCCTTGATGTTTACCGCGCTTGTTGTACATCTCCCACTCGCCGTGTTGCGAGTCCCATTCGTAGATGTTCCCCTTGTCGTCCTTCCATCTTTTGCGGAGTCCGCCACCACCTTGAACTGACGTCTTCCGATCCGCAATCGTTGCCCCCTTCACTCCAGGTGGTGGTCCCTTGGGCGGCGGGGTGTAGCCAGGAATCTTGCGGGCCGCGGCACCCGCCTTGGCTGCATCTTCGCCAATTTTGGCTGCTTCGCCGAGGATTTTGGCTGCTCTGCCGCCGGCTCCGGCGACTGCCATGGCGCAGGATGTGCCGTTTCCGATGGCGCAGGCTTTGATGTCGGAGAGGAAGACGTCATAGATGAAGCCGGCGAAGCCACCGAGGGGTCCGCCGGGGCGGCATTGGTCAATGGTGCCGCCGAGGGCGAAGCAGACTTCGGCTTGCGGCCAGGGGCCGCGGGCGGCGAAGTCGAGGGCTTCCTGCCAGGTGAAACGGCTGGAGCCGGTGTAGCCGATCCCGCGCAGCGCCTCAAGGCGGTCGGCGGGCAGGTCGTGCCCGAGGGCGGGTTCACCGAGGTCATCCGCGGCGCCCGGGGGCGGTGTTGTCCCAGGGTCGGGTTGTTTCTCGGCCTGCTCGGCGCGCTGGGCGGCTGCGACCGCCTCGGCTGCCGCGGCGGCGGCGTTCTTCGCGTGGTCCTCGGCCCAGCTCGCGGCAGCTTCGGCCTTGTCGGCCCAGTCACGGGCGATAGCGGCATCGCGTTCAGCGTTGCTGGCCGCGCCGCGGGCGGTAGCGGCGTCGGATTCGGCGCTGGCCGCCGACCGGCCGGCGATGGCGGCGTCACTGGCGGCGGCGTTAGCGGCGCGACGTGCTGCCTGCGCGTCGCCCTGTGCCTGGTCATCGGCTTGCGATGCTCGGGCGCCGGCGTTGCGTGCGGCGGCCGCGTCCTCGGCCGCCGCGGCGGCCGAGCGCTGCGCGTCGGCGGCGGCCCGCGACGCGGCTGAGGCGGATTCGGCTGCCGCGGCGGCCGCGGTGTAGGCGGGGGCCACCTCGGCAGCGGCTCGTTTGGCCGCGTCCGCGGCACGACTCGCCGCAGCGGAGGCTTCGGCCGCCCGGTCCTGGGCGGCCTTGGCCTGGTCTGTGCCGATGATCTTCGCCTGCTCAGCGACCTGCTTCGTGAGTTCCGCGGCGAGGTCACTGCCGGTTGCCGAAGCCTCCGCGGCGATTCCGGCGGGGTCGGCGATCCCGGCCGCCGATGCTCCGGCCGCCTGTGCTGCCCGCACCGCGATTCCCGCCTGGACGGCCGCGGCGACCGCCTCGGCCAGCGCGGCGTCGGCCTCGGCTTTGGTGCGGTCGGCGGCGCCCAGGGCCTGAGCGGCCTCGCTCGCGGCCTGAGCGGCCAACCGCTGGGCAGCACCGGCGCGTTCGGCGGCGAGGGCTTCTTCGGCGGTGGCGGTCGCGGCGGCGGCGTTGGCCGTGACCGCGAACGCGTGCGTCGCTGCGGCTTCGGTCTCGGCCTTGTTCGCGGCGGCGTTCGCCCGCGCCGCGGCGGCGGACGCTTCGATGGCCGCCGAACGCGCCCGTACCGCGGCACCTGTCGCGGCGTTGGCCGCAGCCCTGGCCTGCCCGGCTGCTGCGGTCGCGGTATCGGCTTCGGATCGCGCCGCGGTGGCCGCGGCGCGGGCGTTGTTTGCCGCCTCACCGGACGCAGCATTCGCGGCGATCGCCTCCAGGGCTTGGGCACGAGCAAGCTTGGCGTTCTGCGCCCGTTCCGCCTCGATCGCTCGCCCGCTCGCCTCGACGGCGTTCTTCTCCTCCCTCGCCGCGGTCTGTTCGGCCGCGATGGCGGCTTGGCCCAGGCGGGTGGCGTTGCCACGGGCACCGGCCGCGATGGCGGCCTGCGACTGTGCCCGGGCGCGGGCTCCGGCCGCGTTGCGGGCTTCCTGTTCCGCGCGAGCCCGGGCGGCGGCAGCGTTGCGTTGTTCCTTCTCGGCGACGAGGCGGGCGTCACGGGTGCGTTTCGCGGCGGCCCACGCCTGTTGTTCGGCGCGTTCGGCGTCGGTCCTGGCCCGCTTGGTGCGGGTTGCCGCGTCGGCGGCGGCCTTGGCTTGCTGGCGGGCCGCATCGGCGATCGCGGCCGCGGATTTGGCGTGGTCTTCGGCGGCTTGGCGCCACTGCGCGGCGTTATCGGCGTGGACCTGGGCGTTCGCGTCCGCGTCGAGGGCCTTGCTGGCCGCTTCGGTGGCCTCCGCGGCGTGGAACGCGGTCTCGGCCGCCTTCACCGCAGACTGGGCCGCGGCGGCCATGGACTGGGTGACCTTGCCCCATTCGATGCCATGAGTCAGACCGGTCTCGGCCAGCTGACGGGTCGCGGTCTCCGACATCGCCGCCGCGGTGGTGACTTCCCGCGCCGCGGCGAGAGTGTTGTCCCATTCCCGTTTGGCGTCTCTGGTCTGCTGGGCCAACTCCGGTGCCCTGCCACGCTGCCCGGAGGCGCGGCCGGGCTTGTCGACCTCGAAGATCTGCCCGGCCTTCTTCGCGGCCTGATTCGCGGCGCGCATGGCGTAGGAGGCGTCGGTGAGGAACCGCACCCCCTGCACACTCGCCTTGAGAATCTCGGTACGCGCGTTCGCGGCTCGCGTGGACCGCTCGGCCAGATCCTTGAGTTCGGCCAGCGCCTTGTTCCGCGCGGCCATCGCCGCTTCGATCGCCGCGCGGGCGTCGGCGTCCCGCTGGTTGGCGACGGCGTAGCCGTGGTTGTAGAACTCGGCGATGACCATCGGGTCGTGAGTGTCCAGCGCGGCCTGACCAGCGGCCTTCACCTCCGGACCGCCGGCGGCGACCATCGACACCACACGCGCTTCGATCACCGCGGCGCGCTTCACCGCGTCGTCGGCGATCTGCTTGTCCTCGTCATCGGCCAGTCGCTTACCGAACGCGACGAAGTCCGCGATCCGCGCGTCGTCGCCCTTCTCCAGCAACTCCACCGCGCGCGCCCGCGCGGTAGGGCCCGCGGTGCGGGCCCATTCGGCCACCTGAGCGCGGTTCTCGGCGGCGACGCGCTTCTTCCGCTCGGCAGCGGCCTTCTTCGCCAGCGCGTCACCGACGTCGAGGTATTCCTTGATCTTCACTGGATCGTTGGTCGCCAACGCGGCCTTCGCCGCCTCGCGAACCTCGACCTCACTCGTGAAATCGACGATGTCCTGGACCAGCTGGCGGTTGAACGCGGCTTCCTCGTCACTGATCGGCGACGCCGGAGCCTGCGCCGGCCCGGTCGCCGGTGGTGGCTGCGGTGCCTCGACCGCGTGCGCGGGAGCCGCCAGTCCCAGGAAGACAGCGAACGCGAGCAGGACGATCATCGTGTGGGAGATCACGCGGCCGTGTCTCAGGACGGCGCGGAAAGCGTACGTGGGCATGGGGAAACGCACTCCAACGTGGTCAGTCAGATGTCTCTTGTGGACGAAAGGTCAGTGGGAAGCCGCGACGCGGAACTCGTCGGCGCGGGCGGTGTCGACGAGCGTCCGCCACTGTGCTGCCTGCGCTTGCGCCCATGACTGTTCCTCGGCCCACGTGGCGCGGCTGTCGTCGGCGTGCCGGGCGATCGTCGTCCAGTCCTGCGCGGTGCTCGCGGTCTTCGCGAACTCGGCCACCGCGCTCCATGACTTCGCCTGTTCAGCCGCTCGCTGCCGCTCGGCCTCCCAGCCCTGCTCAGCCGTTGCGGCGTGATCGGCAACCGTGCGCCAGGCTTGGGTGGCGGCCGCTCGTGCCTTGTCAACCACAGCCGCCTCGGCCCGCGCCAACGCCGCCTCGGCCTCCTCGGCGAAACTGACGAGTTGGCTCAGCCGTGCCTGCCAGAGCAGTTCCGCATCGGCCATCCGAACCCGGTAGGCCTGCACATCGCAGCGCGCCGCGCTGGCCCATTCGTAGCCGAAGAACTCCACCAGACCCGCATCGCCGGTACTCACCGCCCGTGCCGCGGCGGCCCGCACCCAGGGGCCCGGGGCGTTCGCCGCGAGCCCGGCAACATAGTCACGATCGGCCTGCGCCTGGCGGGCGACCTCACGATCTTTCCGGCCATCGGACTTCTCGTCCTGCGCCCTGGCCTCATCCCAGCCTGTACGCACGAACTCGTCCTGCTCGTCCAGGGTCCCATGCGAAGCCCGGGTGGCCGCAGCGTGCACGGCGGGCGAGGTGAGCGCGGAGGTGGTCGACAACACCCGGCGGATGATCTCCTCGTTGCGGGCAGCGTTTCGCGCCGCACGCGCCTTCGCTGTCTCATAGCCCCCGCCTGGTGCGAGGAATCGCGTGATCGCGGCGTCGACGTCCTTGCTCAGCAACGCGTTCCACGCGGCGAGCCGCACTTCGGATCGGGCGTCCTTCTCGGTGAGCCGCCGAACCATGGCTTGCCTCCAGTCGACCTGACCGGCAGCCGTACCCGCCGACGCGGAAGCCGCGACGGCGATCGGTGCGACAGTCACCAACTCGACACTCGCAGCGGCGAGTAACGCGACAGCGATCAACGATCGCTTTTTCATAACAATTCCCCTCAACTGGTAGACCGGGAGAGCGACACTCCGAATGGCCCAGCCCCTGCGTCGCCTAAATACTGAGCTGCGCGACGACACTTCGCATCAAACAACACCGAAAGGTCGTCACGCAAGCACGCGCCACTTTAGCCGGTGACCCGCACCACAAAACACAGGATCGGTCATTGCGGACGTAACGCCGCGCGGCGCGCAATCGATGCGCAGGCGGGTGGGATGGTTTCACCACGTTTCGAGGGGATGCATGCATGCGTATTAGAAGCGCGCGGGAAATAGCCATTTCAGGTGTCGGTCGTCACGTCGCCACGGGTTCGCTGGCGCTGGCGATATTCGCCACGGCACTCGGCGCTCCGACCGCTGTGGCCGCGCCCGCACCGACCCCGGCGGCAGCCTCGGCGCAGACGCTGCTAGAGGAGTCGACGACCGACGAGAAGTTCAAGGCCGCCGCGGTCCTGGGCATCAGCGCCCGGGAGGACATGCTGGTCCTCAACGACAAGAACTTCGTCCTCGCCTTGTGGCGCAAGGCCAAGGAAGGCAGCGAGGTCAAGAACGCGGCGCTGCTGGCGTTCACCAGCTCCGACGATTACGCGTGCACCCGGTTCATCAAGACCGGTATCTACACCGCGAAGCAGATCGACGACAACAAGGAGATCGCCGACTACCTCGCCAAGGAGAAAGCCCGCGCCGCCAAGCGCAACGCCGTCGCCCAGGTTCCCGGCATGGAAGCCACCGACGAGATCATCAACCTGTCCGACAAGGAATTCGTCTTCCGAGTCTGGCAGAAAGCCAAAGACGGATCCGCGGTGAAGAACGCCGCCGCCGACGCACTGCGCCCGGAGAGCACACCAGAGGATCACCAGAAGTTCATCAACAAAGGAATTTACGACGCGCGCGAGATCGACCGGCAGAAAGAGATCGCGGACGCGAAAGAAGCCGAGCGAAAAGCCAAAGAACTGAAAGAGGCCCAGGAGGCCAAGGCACTCGCCGTGTCCGCGGCGCTGGGGATCGTGGCCGACGAGGCCATGAAGAACCTGCCCGACCGGGACTTCGTGGACATGATCTGGACCAAGACCACCGGCGCCGAGGTCAAGATCGCCGCACGCGCAGCGCTGGACGCCGGTACCCCGGCCGCCTTGAAGGAGTTCATCGCAACCGGCGTGCACGCAGCCCACCAGCGCGACATCGAAGCCCGCGATGCCAAGGACGCCGAGCTGAAGACACGTCAAGTCAAGGAGATCCTCGACGCCGCCGAACGTGACGGATTCCAGCCCCACCTGGTCGCCGCAGCCAGGACGGCGCTGAAGACCCCGACACTGGCCGTGCTCACTGCGTTCCTGAACAAGGGGCAGCACGACGCCGCCAAGCTCGACCTCGCCAAACCCGCCGAAGGCCTGGTCATCGAGCTCAAGGGACTGCAGTCCGGCCGGTGCCTGCAGGTCGCGGGACTGTGGGGCCAAGGCGCGGAGAACAACGGCGCCGGCACCGAACTCTGGGACTGCGTCAACGGCAACAAACAGCGCTGGGTCCTGCGAGCCAAGGGCAACGACCGCTACGCGCTCCAGAACGTCAACTCGCTCAAATGCCTCGGCGTCGCCGGCGGGGGCGTGAACAACAACGACGCCCTCGTCCAGAACGACTGCGCTGGCACGGCTCCCGAGCAGCTGTGGGAGTTCGTCCCGGTCGGCGACGACGGCATGATGGAGCTGCGCAACGTCAAGAGCGGCAAGGCCGCCGCCGCCGCGAACGGCGGCACCGACAACGCCACCCTGGTCGTCCAGTACACCAATACCCACGCCAGCAACCAGGCCTGGCGCCTGATCGACGTCAACCACACCGGCCAGACCATCGCCATGCAGCCCGGCGTCATCGAACTCAAGGGCGTCCAGTCCCAGCGATGCCTGCAGGTCGCCGGCGGCACCGAAGACGCGCTCACCGACGGCCGCGGCACCGAACTCTGGGACTGCGTCAGCGGCGGTAAACAGCGCTGGGAACTCCTCGACCTCGGCAGCCACAAGTACGCGCTGCGCAACGTCAACTCCCGCAAGTGCCTCGACGTCACCGGCCTCCAGGCCCGCAACGGCGTCGCGCTGACGCAGTACGCCTGCCATCTCGACGTCAACCAGCAATGGACGTTCGTCACCGGCAAGAATGGCGCTGTGAAACTTCAGAGCGTCTTCAGCGGCGGTGTCGCCTCCGTCCTCGACTCCGGCACACACAACGGCGCACTGGTGCAGCAGTTCGCCGACAGCAACGGCGACGAGCAGCAATGGCTCGTCACCACCCTGCCCACGCAAGCCTGACACCTCGATACTCATCCGACGGTGGGCGTGCCCGGCCCCTGGCACGCCCACCGTCCGTCTCGCCCTGCCACAGGTTTCTGGCCAGCGGTGTCGATCTGCTTGCGCAGGACGTTGATCGTCGACTGCGTCCCCGTGTGTTCCAAATGGCGGTCGCGGTTGGTCGAAGACCGGTTGGAGGGCTTGTCGGATGAGCCTCGCGCTGGCCGGCGTTCGGACTCAAACCGCATGCGGTCGAGACGTGGAAGTCGTCGACCGGCCCTTTGTTCGCAACGGCTGCGCTTGCTCGTGTCGATCCGTTCCCTGCGGACACTTACGCAGCGCTATTTCGCCTTCGGCTTCTCATACGACGGCAACACCGAAGAGCCAGACCGCGAGCACACCGCCCTCGTCAAGACGATCGAGACCGGACAGGCCGACACAGTCGCCGAACTCACCGCCACGCATATCAGGACTGCCCACGACGAGATCACCAGGCGCCTTCTCGAACGCGGATTCTCGGACACGCCGGTGCTGCCCACCCGGCCCAGGCCGCACCGGCTCGAAATGACCCGGTCGGCGAAGCTGCGCCACCCGGATCACCGGAGAACCCTGCTAGCCTGAATTTGTCAGCAATCAACTAATGAACTGATGTCGTCACCACAGAGGGAGCCCAGGGTCCACATGAGCGTGTCCACTGATCTCAAGATCGAGCTACTGCCTCCCGAAGCGAGCGACGACCAACACACGATGACACACCTCGCCGAGATGGTGAACCGGGTGTACGCGACCGCCGAGCACGGACTGTGGCTCCCTGGCGCGACGCGCACAAATGTCGACGAGATCAAGGAGTTCACCAAGGCCGGGCAGATCGTCGTCGCCCGCATCGGCACGCTCATCGTGGGTTCCATCCGCGTACAACAACTCGACCCGAACACCGCCGAGACCGGCATGCTCGTCGCGGATCCAAGGTTCCGGAACATCGGCATCGGCCGGGAACTGCGCCGCTTCGTAATCGACATGCTCCGCGGCCGCGGAGTGAAGTCCCTCCAGATCGAACTCCTCGTCCCCCGGGAAGGCACGCAGGAATCGAAGAAGTTCATGGCCGAGTGGAACGAGCGGTCCGGCTACAAGGTGGTCCGCCGAGGTTCTCTGCAGGAGCAGTATCCCGGCCTCGCACCCCAGCTTGCCGTACCGTGCGACTTCATCATCTACAACAAGGACCTGTAACCAGCCCCGTCACCATACGAGTCGCCACGAGGCGGCCACCCAGGTCGAATCGTCGCCGACGGCGGGACGCGACGACAACCTTGGTGACTGGCAACGGCATCCGCCTACACCACCTGGTGGTTGATGAGGCTCTTGCCGCAAGCGACGACCGTCGTGCGCCCGGACGAGCCTGCCCGCCCAGCACCCGAAGGATCTGGACCTGCACCTGGTGCTGGACAACTACGCCACTCACAAGACACCCAAGGTCAAGGATTAACGACTCAGGACACTAGTGCGTTTTGGCCTAGAAGGGCGACCGGGCGTGCACCCTTGCTCTCGCGTTCGATCAGATCACCATGGGTGGCGGGCTGGCACGCTGTCGAAATGAGCGCAGCCTTTGATTGTTACGAAGGCCAGGCCGCCCTGGGCACTAAGCCCCTACGGTGACCCACCTCGCAGCGCGCACCCTGGCACGATGGACACCAACGGCACGACGCCCCGGCTCCGGCCGCGATCGCCGTCGTTTGACGAAGGGCACTGGGTCGAGGTCACTGGAGGGCAATACGGCGGCAACGTCGGGATGGTGATCATCGGTGAGCCCGACCTGCGCCCCGGAACGCAGTGGGTCCGCCTCGTCAACCAGGGAGCGCATCTCATCCCCGCCTACCGCCTCACGCGGTACCTCGGCGGCCGACCCGCCGCCACCGAACTCGGCTCCTGACGCCGTCGGTGGTGACGTTGCCGAGATCCTGCCTCGTCAGGGGACGACCCCGATCCTGAAGTGCACAGGCAACTGAATCGGTTGCTCGCTGCGCTCGGCGTGCACGAAGAGAAAACTGAGGTTCTCGCGATCGAAGACGCACGGCGGCGCACAGCCTTCGTCGATGTCTTCACTGGGATTGTCGATGAAGTACTTCAACTTCAGAACTGCGCTGTGGCCTGCGGAGATCGTCACGACAGGTTTCAGTGTTGCGCAGACAACAATGGTCACCAGGTCCTTCTGTGGGTAGTTTTCGTCCGGGAAACACTTGACGGGATTGCTGACTTTTCCGCCCTGTGCGACGGTCATCTCGACCTTTTTGAACCTGATCCCGTTGATCACGTTGGTATAGAACGTTCCCGGGTAGAAACCCGGAAGCCGCCCAGTGGTCTGCAGGGTGTACTTGACCGGCCGCTGGTCCCGGTTATACTTGGTCCATTTCGAATCCAGCAGCATGGTTTGCGTGGCGACGTGCCCCGTCTTCGACAGTACTACGTTTACCTTGTCCTTTTTCCCCGGGAGCTTGTGGTCCGTCCACTTGATGTCCGCGCCCCGGTCGCGGAGTTCTTCGGGGGTGCCGGGCGGGTCGTTAACCCAGTCCCGTGTGCGGGCTTCGAAGAAGCTCCAGATGTACTTGGCGAGGCTGTAGACGGCGAGACCCACGGCGATGACGGCTCCGGCCGGCGGGAAGGCCAACCCGATCGCGACGCCGGCGAGACCGACGACGGCCACGACACTCTGTTCGACGTTGCCGGTGGTGATGCCTTCCACCAGCGACATCAGATCACCCACACCCGGGACGAAGCTGGCCGCGATGTAGGCGACGGACTTCGCGTATTCGACCACGTTGCCCGCGGTCAGACCGCCGGCCGCGGTGGTGGCCCGCCCAGCCCAGTCGGCGAACTGGCCCCCCTTGCCGGTGAGCTGTTTCATCGCCGGGTTGTTGCTCAGCTTGGTCACCCGGTCCAGCACCTGAGCCACACCGGCGATGGACCGGGGCTGGGCGAGCGAGTCCCGTGCCGCCAGGTCCTCCTTGGCCAGTTTCTCCAGTTCGTCGACCTGCGCCTTGAGATCCGCCGGCAACCTGTCGACCTGCTCGGCCGTCAGCTCGTTGCAGACACGCTCGGGCAACGCCCCTGTCGAGCTCTCGTCACAGGCTTCCTCCGCGACCGTCTTCAGCTCTTCCGGAGTGCTCTTGAACATCCCATCGAACACGTGCGAGATCGGCGGCTGGGCGTCCTGTACCCCCGTGGCGTCAGTCGGCCAGGTCGCAGCGGCCGGGGACGCCGGAACCGTGGGCGTGGCGACCCCTGCCGTCGCCGACCCCGCCACGCCCGTCACGACCACCAGGGCCAACACCGCACAACGACGCGACACCGCCAGAAAAGAACGCATAAAGGCACAGTAAACACACCTGCCCCCACCCGGAAGTCACACAAACAGCTCACCCATCAAACACCGACGAGCGACACCACACCACATGAATCGTGATCTCCCGTCCGCACAATCGAGTAGATACAACACACGGTGGGGAAATCCATCACACGCCGGCACGGTAGACGCGCGCCACGGTCAACAACGCGTGAACCTCTCAAACGGCCAACAGGAGCCGGTCCAGGCCGCGCTCGGGCACTACACCGAACATGTCTTGCAATCCCTCCGCAAACCCGGCACCCGACAACCCTCGCCTGCGGGAAACCCGTGCTCGGTGAACACGCGCGGGCGGGGAAGCTCCCGCCGTGAGCTTCCTGCCGGGGCTACCCCTGGAAGTTCCCAATTCGGCAAGTCAGCGAGTTCGGCAATCGCTCTCTATGCGACGAGAGAGCGCTCGGGCTGGCGGTCAGCCGTGCCGGTCGCCAGCTTCGAGGGGCCTCCTTCAATATTGGGGCCGACTTCCGTCAACGCAAAAGGTGTTTTCTTGTGCGGAGAAATTTCACACTGGAATCCATATGAGACACAGTCGCAGCAATCGCCACCTCAGGTCGCCGATTTCCAGTGGCTCGCAATCGGGCGTACCGGTCGAATGTTCATACAGGATGGCCCAGGACTCCCGAAGCCGGTCCAACTCAAGTCAACTGTTCGGTTGTCCGATGCGCACCGCCGACACCCCGGAATTGCGGGGCGAATCCTCAGCGGCTGGCCCGTATTATGCGGCTCGCGCGCAGTGACTGGGGCGGTTCGCCCGTGAATTCCGCGGATCCATCGAGGTAACCGGCAATGAGTTCTGCGGCGGAGTGGTCTTCGATGTCGATGAAGCCGAGGGAGCGCAGCTGTGCGGCGATGCCGTCGGGGGTGAAGTAGCTGAACCAGGGTTCGCCGGCAGCGGCCACCCGATTCGCTCGCTCTCGTAGCTGCGCACGATCCGCGTCGGTGTCCGCCGGCTGTAGGTAATCGAAAATCACCTCGACCGGCTGAGCTTGACCGGCGATGTATTCGAGGGTGGCGCGAGCGGTGTCCGGGGTCAGATAGAAGACGACACCAAGCCACACGAATACGGCCGGATCGGCCCGGACGAATCCGGCGGACTCCAGTTCTGTTGCCAGCGCGTGGGTTTCGAAGTCGACTGGCACAAAAGTCAACGTCTCGGGGTGATCGATACCGGCAGCGGCGAGGCGTTGGTGTTTCCAGGCTTGGGTAGCCGGATGGTCCACTTCGAACACACGCAGGCCCGGGTGTGGATTGCGGTAGGCGAAGGTGTCCAGGCCCGCGCCGAGGACCACGACCTGCCGCACGCCGGCAGGCACGGCCGCGGCCACCCGGTCCTCGGCGAAGCGGGCCCGCGCGGCAAAGAACAGGCGGCGCGGCCGATAGCCGGCGCCGCTACCGGGGCGGTCCTCTGTGGGCTCGGCAAATGCGGACAGTTCATCGGCGGTGACACCGAGCAGACGTGCCGCAAGTGGGTCGGTGAGGATTCGTGGCCGGTCAGCGATCTGGTGATAGGCACGGGCATAAGCGGTCGCGAGCGCTGTCTGGCTGGGTCCCTCGTTATCCATGCTCACGAACCTACTCACGGCCACGACACGAGCACCGTGAACTCAGCCACGCCGACCGGTCATGGCGACAAAGGATCTGCGGTTCTTCGACTTCCCGACCGGCTCCTGCCGCCGCCCTGGAAGAGATCGGCGTCCAGGTGGCCGCCTCCGGCCCTGATCGAGCTGACCGGGGATCCCAGGTTCCGGCTCAGCCCATCACCGCGCCCGAGTTCGCGGTGTTTCGGCTGCGCTTGCGGGAGAACGCACCCAGGTCGATCTCCAGGCCGGTGCGCGGGGCCCGGAACCGGACGGGCGACGCGTCGTGGTCGACGCCGTTCTCCACCTGGGTGATCAGCTCTGTCATCAGCTGCCCCACGACCGGCGCGTTCTTGAACTGGTTGCCGCTCGTTCCCATCGCGAGGTAGAAGCCCTCGAGTTCGGTGCGGTCGTAGATCGGAGTCCGATCGTCGGCGACGTCATAGACGCCCACCACGCCGCGCGCCCGGTTGGGCACCGCCAGGTCGGGCAGCCGCCGCGCGGCCCGCGTCACCTGAGCCGCGAAGACCGCCGCCGTCGGGTTCATGTCGACGGCGTCCGGGTCGCCGGTCCACTGCATCGGGTCATGCCGCTTATCGGTCATTCGGGAACGCGGCGTCCGCCAACCTTCAGCGCGATAACCTGTTCCACTTCAGTACTGCTGCCGGCTGCCATAAGCCTGGCAACGTGGGTGGTGCAACGCTGTGCGTCAGGACCGGCATTGACCAGTCCCTCCGCGTCGAGGGTCGCCCTGTGCGGTCGCCGCCCCGTTCGGTGAGGCCGCCTTGGTCGCCGCGAAGGCTTCCGCCCGCCGCTCATCGAGGCACGTTCGCCTCTATGACCTTCGACGGTGTCAGCCGCACCACGACCCGGGCTTCCTGACTGGGGTCGGGCTCCCACAGCTTCCCCGTGTAGGCCAGGCAGAGCTCGTTCATGAGTTCGGCTCCGCCCTCATCGGTCATCGTGACGGTGCCCCGGATCTCGACGTAGTGGTAAGGATTTCCCGGGTCATGCGCGAGCAGCGTAACCCGGGGGTCATGGGTCATGTCCCGCCATTTCTGCCTGCCACGAACGGTCACCATGAGCACGTCACCACCGTCACGGCGAACCCAGATCATGCTCGAATGCGGGGCCCCGTCCCCGCCCACGGTGGTGAGGGCCGAGAAGTACGGGGCCTGAAAGAACCGGGCGGCCTCGCCGCACAACCGCGCCGACGCGGAAATCTGCACTGCCATACAACCAGGCTTACCAGCCCGAGGCCCGTCCACGTCGGGCTCAGACAGCCCCGGAGATTCACGAGCTCGTCGGGGACACGCCCTAGTCGCTCGGCGCTACGATGCCGGACGTGGCGCTCGACCGGGTTGAGGACATTTCAGGGCTGGAGTACCGATTGTCGGACTCGCCCTATGTCGAGGGCGTGTATCGGGTGGCGCCGGATGGTGGGCGTGGCGGCTTCGCGCCGGAGCGCATGGTGTCGGTGGTGAACTCGAACTGGGAGTTGCTGGTGTGGGCATCGGACGGTGTCACCACCGTTTCGGTCCGTGGTCCCGAAACCAGGCCCACCGTGGTGCCGTTGGGTGGCGGGCTGGGCAGCACCTTCGGTGTGATCTTCCGGCACGGTGCCTTCCTGCGGAATCTGCCGGTGGGCGGGCTTGTGGACGGCAGCGTGTCGAGCCCGTGCACGACGCCGCGCTCTTTTCTGCTGCAGGGCAGCGAGTGGGAGATCCCCACCTACGAGAACGCGGAGACGTTCGTGGAGCGCTTGGTCCGGGCGGGGTTGCTGGTGCGGGATCCGTTGGTGACCGACGTCGTCGCAGGGGAGCGGCCTGTGCTGGTCACACCGCGCTCGGTGCAGCGCCGGGTCGCCGCGGCCACGGGCCTGACGCAGGGCATGATCCGGCAGATCGAGCGGGCGCGGCAGGCCACGATGCTGCTGCGGCAGGGCGTGGCCGCGACCGAGGTCGTGCATCTTGTCGGGTATCACGATCAGCCACATCTGGCGCGGTCGCTGACCCGGTTCGTCGGGCGGACGGCGACACAGCTGTGGCGGCCTGCCGCCGGCGAGATGGTGTCGCTGCTGTACAAGACCGAGGTCGAGGTACGTCCGTAGGTTCGAAGTCAGCCGGAAGGCCCGGCTACAAGAACCGAGGAGCCCCGCATGGCTTTCACACAGATCTATGTCAACCTGCCGGTCACCGACCTGGACGCGAGCACGTCGTTCTACGTGGCGCTGGGTGGTGTGCTCAACCCGCAGTTCACCGACGAGACTTCCGCGCAGGTCGCCCTCGGTGAAGTGGTGACCGTGCAGCTCATGACGCACGAGCAGTTCGCCCAGTTCACCTCACGACCCGTCGCCTCCGGTGCGATCGAGTCGATCCTCGCGTTGCCCGCCGAGTCGAAGGAGGACGTCGACCGGCTGGCCGACGCCGCCGTGAAGGCAGGCGGGTCCGAACCGCGCCCCCCTCAGGACATGGGCTGGCTCTACAACCGTGCCGTGGACGACCCGGACGGCCACAGCTGGGAACTGCTCTCCTTCGACGCATCGGCGATGCCCGGCACCCCGGAGTGACCTGCGGCTGACGCGCTGAGCACACGGGTCTGGAGCAGATCTGGAGCACACCCGCGATCACAACCACCATCAACCGCACCGAACGACAAGCAACTGCACCAGCCAACCAGCTGATTCTCTAAACCGCAGGTCAGCGACATTGGCGGACCTGGCTGGCAGACCTACCGTCAGCTCTTCGCGATCCGTGCCGCTGTCAACGGGCCTTCGGACCGGCAAAAGTGGCGCCGGTTGGGTGCCAAGGTGGGCAAGGTGATCGGCAAGACCGATCGCGCGGTCGTGGGCCGGGACGAGCATTTCTGGCAGTTCGACGAGGCCGATCCGATAGCGGCCGCGAGCGCGCGCGGAGTTGCGGCGGATCGACGACGAACTGAGCGAGGTCGCGGACGAACTGGCCGATCTTCAGATCGGGAAGAACGCCGAGCCGGGGCTGACCGCCGCAGCCGTAACCGCCGCACGTGACATGCTGGTCCGCGCCGACGCCGACGTGGTTCCCGGCCGCGGCGGTCTGGCCGGATACACGGTCCAGGTCATCCGGCCGGTCGGCACGTTTCCCGGGAATCCGGAGGGGCGTTCCGGCAACTCGCTGACCGGCACTGTGCTCGGATCGGTTCTCCAAGCCAGGGACATCACCGGCGACGTGCACATCCACCAGCACCAAGTCGGCTGGTGGACACGAATGCGCCGCTGGTTCAGCTGATGGTGGGCGACCACGCCCATCAGTCATGCCCCGGGTTTCGCTGAGCGGTGTTGCCGGACCCCGTGCCACGGTGAAGGTGTCATCGGGATTTCATCGACGGTGCGTACGGTCGTTCGGACCGGGACGACCTGCGGTGGTGGTATGGACGAGTGGTGGCGGGTGCTTTGCCTGCTCACCTACGTGGTCGCGTTGGGGGCGGCCATGGTGTGGGCGGCGATGGTGCGGTGGGAGCTGCGCCTGCCGCGCCGCGCGGCGCCGTCACGGCCGTTGTCCATCGACGAGGTCGCCTACCTGCTCGGCGGAGCGGCGCGGCTGGCGGACACAGCCATCGTACGGCTGGTCGACCAGGGGACACTGCGCGTGTCCAGCAGTGGCTTGACCAGGGTCGCCGGCGCGGATCTGACCACGGCAAGGCAGAACCGGGTGGACGCGGCCGTGCTGCGCCGGCTCAGCCAATGGCGTCCGACGCCGGTCGCCGCTGTGTCACGGGACGCGGTCGGCGAACCCGAGTTCGCCGCGGTCCAGCGCGGGCTCGCCGGTCTGGGGCTGGTGGCGGGCGGACGGACGCGGCGTCGTCGCTGGCTACCGTTCGGGGCGGTGCTTGTGTTGTTCACGATCGGTGCGGTCCGGCTGATCGCCGAGGTCGGGCCACGCCGGCCGGAGGGATGGCTGATTGCCTGCCTCGCCGCAGTGGTGATCTCACCGCTGTGGTGGACGCGCGAGTCCCGTGGCCCTGGCATGCTCACCGGCCTCGGCCGTCGGGTGGCGACACAGGTCCGTGCCGGTGTGGCCACCGCCGGCCTGTGGAGCAGGCCGGCGGGCCTGGTCGCCCTGGGCGGATTGGGCGCCCATCCCGATCCCGAGCTGCGTACGCACTTGCAGTCCACGACCACCGAATACGCGATCCCGCGCGCCCCGCTGCCCTCGACAGGCCGGTCCGGCCCGGCCCCCTCACCCCGCCGGCCCAGCGTGCGCCGGACCGCGACCAGGCGCCACCAGGACCACTGGGGCGGCGGTTGCGGTTCCTACGGCGGGGATGGCGGGGGCCATGGCGGTCACGGATGCGGCGGCCATGGTTGTGGCGGCGGGGATGGCTGAACGGGTGCTGGACTACCTGCGTGCCGCGCCGGGCGTGTTCGACGTCCTCGACGTGCTCGAGCCCGGCTCCTCTGGACGTACGTGAGGAAACCCATGCCACACACCGACTTCAGCGGCGACATCACCACCAGGGACCACGAAATCATCGAGGAGATCCTCAGTGCGTGGCTGTCGGTACCCGGGCTTCGGATGAAGTCGCAACGCAGCCGGTTCGAAGTGTCCTATGAGGACGCGACCGTCGAGCTTTACTGTCACGAGGCCCGGCCCGCGACCGGTACGGGATATGGGTTCTTCCTGCTGGACGGCGGCCTCGCGTTACCGCGGGCCGAGGCGGCCGATCGCCTCGCGGCACTGGGGAGGCTGTGCGGCGATCGTCGGCTCCGCTTCGAGATCAGCCATGTCGAGGTCGACGCCGAGGGCAACGAACCAGGCGACGAACAGACAATCCGCTGAGCCGCGCCGCCATCAGGCGCGATCAACCATTTTCCCGCTTGCCTGAGAGCTGATCGGCAATGTCACGGACCCGGTCGCGGTCGTCGTGCCGGGCGGACTCGATGACTCGCCAGGACTCTTCGCCGCCTATAGCCATAAGAGCACTCAGCACCTTGAAGGCGAACTGGTGGAATTCATCGTCTTCGCGACGCCAGCTCAATGCACGTTCAAGCGACGGGACTGCCTTGGGGTCCCGGATATCCCCCAAGTAGGACACCACGTCTTCCGGGGCGTAGTCCGCCAGGCGACGATCAAGGACTTCATTCAGGGTATCGACATATTTTGCCGAGGGACGCGACCCGGCGAGAAAGAGGTAGGTCTGGAAGGCGTACCAGTCGTGATCGTCGAGGGTTTTCCGCAGCCCGGCCGCGATCAGGTCGTCGACGGGCTCGAACTTCGCCAGGAAACCGAGGTCGTCCCCCGGGCCGGCGTCATGCTCACGCACGACCCGATCGAACTCGGCCAGGTCGTCGACAGGCGCCATCACGGAAGTCCACCAACCTCGTAGTCGATCAGCTGACTGTTGAACATAGCAGACGAACCTTCACCTTTACCGCGAAGACCGTAGGTGACATGCCCACGTTCCGCCTTGACGTGGACCTCGTTCACATTTCCCTTCTGCAAAACCGGGAGCCCGTCGAGGCCTCGCTTGACCATTTCTCTCGACAAGCCCCTGTCGCGCGCGCCGCTGTCCAGAAGTTTCTGCTGCGTTCCCGGATTCGTGTACATCGTCACCAGGACGTCATAACTTCCCGCGTTGCTCTCATGAATCGCTTTTTTGAGGTAGTCAAGTTCCTGCGTGACGAAGCTCTCGCCATTCCTCGGCCAGATTCCCTGTTTCTTGAAGGATTCGAGTTCCGCCAGTGACATCGCCCGGTAGAAGATCTCCGACGGGTCGTTCGTGGCGGCCAGCCCAAGGGGATCCGCCCACGTGTGCGGGTTGTCCACGTAGGCGTAGGGATTCGGAGCCGGTTCCAGTCCCAGCGGGTCGGGGGTGAGATAGCGGGCGGTCGCCGGGTCGTAGTAGCGGAAGTAGTTGTAGTGCAGGCCGGTCTCGGTATCGGCGTATTGGCCGGGGAAACGCAGCGGACAGCCGGTGGCTTCGCCGGCGCCCCAGAGACCGGCGGCGTGCAGTCCAGTGAGGCGTCCTTCGGTGTCGACGAGGTCGGTGGGCATTCCCACCAGGTCCGTGACGATGGCGTGGAAGCGCTGGTCGATCCCTTGCTGTGCCGCGTCGAGGCCCGGGTACTGGCGCTGGGCGAGCGGCGCGGGGGTGCCGGGCCGGTAGTCCCAGACGGTCGTGGCCGGTGGCGCGTCGGAGGTCCATCGGACCTGTTCGGCCAGGTTGGTGCCGTCCCAGGCGAAGGTGGTCTGCTCGGCGACTTCGCCGCGGGAGCCGAGGCGCTGCTTGGCGATTCGCCTGCCGAGCGGGTCGTAGCGGTAGCGCCAGACCGCCCCGTCCGGGGTGATCGCCTGGGTGAGCCGATCGTCGGCATCCCATTCGTAGCGCCATTGCCGGGACTGCCCGGACAGGGTCTGGTGGGCTTTCCTGGTGAGCCTGCCCTGCGCGTCGTGTTCGTAGTGGGTCCGGCCCGCGTGGCGGATCAGGGTTCCGGAGTACTCGCGGCCGCCCTTGGCCTCGTCACCGGGTCCCGGCCATTCGCCGTGGGTGAGATTGCCCAGTGCGTCGTAGGCGTACCGTTCGGACCAGCCGTCGCCGTCCACGGCGGTGACCTGGCCGAGCGAGTCCAGGTCGAACTGCCGGACACCGGACTGCGCATCGCGGATCGCGGCGAGGTTCCCGTCCCGCCGGTAGGCGTAGGTGCGCTGCCGCAAGGGGGTGCTGCCGCCGGACGCGTCGAGGGCCCAGATGCTCTGCGCGGTCCTCCGGTCCGACGTGTCGAAGGTCTGGGTGACGGCCGCCGCCGCTCCCAGTCGCCGGGTGGTTTCCCTGCCCGCCGGGTCGTAGCCGAACCGGAGCTGCCCGGCCGGAGTGGCCAGTTCGCTCGGGCGGCCCGTGGCGTCATGGCTCCAGACGGACGCCGCGCCGGTCGGTGTCGTACGCCGCACGCAGTGACCGCGCGGGTCGTACTCCCAGGTCGTCCGGAGGCCGTTGACGGTCTCGGACGTCACCCGCCCCAGCGCGTCGCGGGTGCGTTCGAGGGTCGCGTCGGGATTCCGGGCGCGAATCAGGTGACCGTTCGCGTCGTATGCGTAGACCGACGCCGCTCCCGAGTCATGCTGGGCCTCGACCGTCTTGCCGAGTGCGTCCCGCCGGTACCTGATTCGCTGCCCCGCGCCGTTGACCCGCTCGACGAGCCGGCCGGCCGCGTCCAAGTGGTAGCCGAGCCGCCGGCCGTTGAAGTCGGTCTCACCGATCAGCCTGCCCGCCGCGTCCCGCTCGTAGCGCCAGATCAGTCCGGTGGGACCGGTTACCGACGCCAGACGGAGTTCGGTGTCATAGCCGAACTCGTAGCGGGCGCCATCCGGACCGGTTCGGGTCACCGGTCGCGAGAAGGGCCCGTAGGCGGTTTCGGCCAGCGCGCCGTCCGGATTCTCGTAGCCGGTCTGATTTCCCTCGGCGTCGTAGTGCCACCGCTCGACAGCGCCGTCGGGGTGGGTGCGGGAGATCAGCAGGCTTTCCGGGCTCCAGGCGAGAACCGTCCGGTTGCCAAGCGGGTCATGGCTTTCGGTGACCCGCCCGAAGGCATCGCGCACCAACCGCGTCTCGTTGCCCGCCGCGTCCGTGATCCCCAGTGGCAGGCCCGCCGGATCGGTCCAGACGCGCTGGACGTGCCCCAGGGCATCGGCGACCGCGGTCAGCCGGCCACGCCGGTCGTAGGAGTACGCGGTGACCGCGCCCAGCGGGTCGGTCTTGGTCAGCAGGTTGCCGTGCGCGTCGTAGCTGTACCGCCACACCGCCCCGCCGGGGTCGGTCACCTGAACGGGCTGCCGGAACTCGTTGTACCGCGTAGTGATCGAAGTGCCGTCCGGCTGGTCGATCCGGACCGGGTCGCCGTGTTCGTCGAGGGTGTACCGGGTGGTGTTGCCGAGCTCATCGGTGTGGGCGAGCGGCCGGCCGCTCCGATCGGACTCGGTGAGCGTGCTGTTGCCCAGCGGGTCCACGACCCGGGTGATGTGGTGACGGCGGTCGTAGTGGTACTCGGTGCGCTGCCCGAGTGAGTCGGTGACGACGGTGACCCGGCGCAGCGGGTGGTACTCGAAGGCCGCCGACAGCGTCCCGCCGGGGCCGGTGCCACGGGTCACCCGGCCGGCCTCGTCGTAGGTGTAGTCGTACCGGTAGCCGAGGCGGTCGGTCCAGCTGGTGATCCGGTCCGCCTGGTCGTAGTCGTAGCGCAACGGCGCGCCGGACGCGTTGACGACAGTGGTGAGCCGTCCTCGCGAGTCGTAGCCGAAGCGTCGCAACAGCGTGCCGTGGTCGTCATGGGTGCCGTCGAGCAGCCGCAGCCCGGTGATGCGCGGCCCTGCCGGATGGTCCGCGGTGTCGACGGCCACGCGGTAACCGCCGGAGTGCTCGAACCCGACCGGGATGTCCGCCTTGCGGTGGATGGTGATGCGGTGGCCGTTGCGATCGGTGAGGGAACCGAGCACGGCGATCGCGCGGTGGGACGAGGGAGTGAAGTGGCGGGTCCACCCGGTGTGCGGGTCTTCGACGCGGAGGGAGCCATCGGCTTCCCACACCAGCGGCCAGCGGGCGCCTTCGACAGGCAGGACAACCTGGCCCGGCTGCGCGGGGAGAGGGTAGCGCAGGATCTGCGCGTCGTCACCGAAGTACTGAATGCCCTGCGCACCGAGCTCAAGGCGTTGGTCCACAGTGGACGACCAGCCGGGCCCGTGCAACCGGCCGCCCTGGTACCCGGAGGCATACGCGCGCCGCAGCACGAGCGGCAACAGTCCTGGCAGGTCGGCATCGACCCCAGAGGTGATCATCTGCCCGGAGACCACGTCCACCGGGTCGCCACCGGTCCGGCAGTTGGTGTTGCCGTCCGCGGTCTGGCCGGAACCGGGGACCATCGGCTGCTGGGCGTCCGGGACGGCCGAGGCGTCCGGCTGCGCGCCAGAGGCCTCCCCCGGGCTGGGTATCCCACCCTGGAGGGCACTGGCGGCGGCAGCGGCCAGCGTCGCCGCGAGCGCGGCGGCACCGGCGACGATCGCCCCGGTCTGCGCCTGTCCCGCGCACGGGTCCACATTGGACATTCCGGGCAGCTCGGGGAGGCCGTTGTCGTAGCTGACGCCGGTGCATGGCACGTCGGCGGCAGCCAGGCCGGGGAAACCCAGCCACAGCGCGAACAACAGGCCACCGGCCACCGCGATCCGCCGGAGTACCACGAGCCACCTCATGACGCCACCCGGTACGGGACCGTCGCATAGTGCCGGTGCTTCAGCCGCAGCACCTCATCGCGCAGTGTCTGCTCAGCCGGGGCCGACGGATCAGTCTCCCCGCGCGCCCGGTGCCAGCGGGCCATGCCCAGCCGCAGCTGCGCGGCGTACAACCGGCCGAGATTCTGATAGCCGGTGAATCCGTTGGTGCGCAATGCTTTCAGCCGCAGGTAGAACCGGCGTGGTGGCCGGAGCAGTACGGGGACTTCGCCCGCGGTGATCGCGCCTGCCCCGGTCGCCGCCTCGGCGCGCAGTTCCACCGCGAGCCCCGCGGCCTGGTCTTTGAGTCCTCGCCGCAACAACAACAGATACAGCACAACCATCGGCCCTTGCAGCAGCAAGAAGGTCAGCGGGGTGAGCACCAGCATGTCGACGGTGCTGCTCGGCGCGAACCACTCCGCCTTGTGCCGGCTGACGTAGGCGATGAACACGTCGTTGGCGAAATGCCCGGAGATGGCCACAGCGAATCCACAGCCGATGGCCCGCACTCGCGCGCGCCGGTCGCGCAACTGGCGCGCGATTCCGAAACCCGCTCCGATCGCCGCGGTGAACGCCGTGTGGGCGGCCATCAGGCCCAGTGACTGGCGCAGGAAGTACTGCGTCGAGGCGCTCGCGCCATTGTGCGAACTCATGTATTGCGCGGTCTCCAGCAGGTTGAACCCCAGCCCGCTGGCGGCGCCGAGCACGATCCCCGAAACGACGTTGTCGATCCGGTCGCGCAGCAGGAAATAGACGATGGCGACTCCGGTGCCTTTGCCGATTTCTTCGAATACCCCCGCGGATACCCAGTTCCCGGTGGCCACGTCATGCTTGGCCTGCGCCAGCGCGCCCAGCGGATTCGCGGTGATGTCGGCCATGGTCGGGGAGAAGAAGCTGTTCGCGTAGTCCAGCCACCACTGGTTCATCGAACCGCCGAAACCCCCGCCCACCACCGCGCCCCAACCGGCCACGGCCAGCAGCAGCCACACCGGCAACCGGCCGAAGCGCTGCATGCGGTGCACTCCCCACAGCGCGTATCCTGTACTGGGCAAGCAGATCAGCAGCGCCCCGAGGCCCCCGGCGGTCATGTCCAGCAGCCAGACCGGGTACGGCAGCAGCAGCACGATCGCCGCCGAGGCCTGCCATCGCCACGTCCAGCGCGCGCGGACGGCCGGGTCGGGGAGCGTCTGCCCGCGCTGCCTGCCGACGAGGCAGATCACCGCGGCGACGGGCAAACTCACCACGTAGCACCAGAACGACACCTTGTACCAGCCGAACGACGGATACGGTGAGCCCGACAGCGGCGGGTTCAGCCACCCGACCAGCGCGTGCGCCTCCTCGCCCAAGGACGCCGGCCGAAGCATGTCGATGACCACCTGCGCCGTGTACAGGGCCGACAGCGCCACCGCGACGAGCAGGACCGCTCGCATCCGGGTATCCCTGGGGGCCGCGGCGACCGGCTGGTAGCCGGTGGCCGGATAGGCGAGCTGGTTCACGGCGACTCCGTCGGGAAATCGGTCGGCATGGGGACATCCGTCGGGAATCCCGAGGGCATCGGAATATCCGTCGGGAATCCGGAAGGCAGGGGCACGCCCGTCGGGAAACCGGACGGGAGTGGCATGTTTGTCGGCAGCCCCGGCGGCATTCCCGGCATCTTCGGCAGCCGCGGGGTCCGGTCCAGCCCGAAGTTCACGATCAGGGCCACCACCGCCAGCGCCGCCGCGGCCATCGCGCACGCGACGAGCACCCGGTAATGCGGGGCACGCTGGTAGCCAGGAGGCTCCTTCTCCTCGCCGGGACCGGAGAACCCGGCGGCCGGAAACCCGCCCACCCGCACCACCACCTACCGTCGACATCCTTTTCGTCCCACAGGCCGGGTAGGTCCCGATCGCACCGACTGTCCACATCGGACCTCGGCGACCACTGCCGTACCTGCGAGGCACGCTAGGGAAAGTGGATGAAATCCCGATGACACGCCACGGCCTGCCGCGGTGGGCGTGGCTACCGGGATTTCCGGGAACCGCCTTGTCATCCAGATGTCATCGGTGGCCGTTAGGTTGTCCGGCAGGTGCGGCGACGCCGTCCACCGCGCGAGCGGGCCAGTGGCCGGAAAGGCGAAGATGTCCTCGGGGGAAAATATCGGGCCAGCCCCAGGCGATGACCCGTCGCTGGCCGAGGTGGTGGCCGAACAGGGCTCGCTGCCGGCAGGCGCGGTGCGGGAACTGGCGGCGCGGCTGGCCGAGACGTTGGCGGCGGAGGCGGGTACGGCGCATCGTGGTCTGGACCCGAGCACCGTACGCATGACGCCGGACGGGCCACGACTGGACGAGTCTCCGAACCCGGCCGCGTCGCCCGATGCCGAGGGTGACCCGGGCTTCCTCTGCCCGGAACTGATCCTCGGCCGGCCGGCGACCAGCGCTTCGGATGTCTATTCGCTGGGCGCGGTACTCTGCTTCGCGGCGACCGGCTCGGCCCCGTTCGATTTCGGCGAGGTGACTACGGCCTATCAGCGCGCCGTGGCCCACCAGCGAATCGTGCACGAGGAGCCGGATCTGGCGGCCGTGCCCGACGCCGGGTTGCGCGTGCTGATCGGCGACTGCCTTGCCAAGGATCCGGCAGCCCGGCCCAGCGCCGCGGTGGTGGTCCAGCGCAGCGCGGTCGCCCCGTCGAGTTCACCGTCGCTCGAGGACGTGTTCGCCGTGCCGTTCGCGCCACCGCCGACCGGCCTTGTTCCATCGACGTACGCCCCGCCGCCGCAGTACGCGCCCCCTTCCTTCACACCACCGTCTTCCGCGCCACCGTCGTACACGCCGAGCGTGCCGGCCGCGAAGCGTGGCCGGTGGGCGTGGATCACCGCGCTGGCCGGCGGGCTGGCCGTGGTGCTGGTCGCTGTGATCGCTCTGCTGGCGTGGCCGGGCGGTCCGTCCTCGGCGCCGTCGCCGGCACAGGCCGGGAGGGCGGGCTTCGCCTGGTCGGTACCCGGCGGC
Source organism: Amycolatopsis sp. NPDC059027 (assembly GCF_042739735.1). Lineage (NCBI taxonomy): Bacteria > Bacillati > Actinomycetota > Actinomycetes > Pseudonocardiales > Pseudonocardiaceae > Amycolatopsis > Amycolatopsis sp. NPDC059027. The sequence continues at coordinate 60,325 of NZ_JBHYIK010000030.1, forward strand.
CAAGGCGGCTCCTTCGTCAGCTTGTGGCGCACGTCCTCGCTCGTCGTAGTCGGTACCTCGAACAGCGGACTGGCCGCCTACGACGTCACGACCGGCGCGCAACGCTGGACGTGGAAGCCTCCCGAGAACGGGCACGAGCTTCCGCTCCTGTGCAACATGAGTCCGGGCACCGACGGCGGTGTCGGCGCGTTCACCTACGGCTATTTCCGCGACCAGCCCGGCATCGAGGACTGCGACCACCTCCAGACGATCGAAGTGGACACCGGCAAAACCAGGTGGGCGCAGCCGGTCAGCCTGGTGCTCGGCACGAACGCCGACGGCTTCCCGGACCTCACCGGGGGCACGGCGCTGTCCATCGGCAATGGCGTGGTGAGCGCGCGCTACGCCGGTGGCAACACCCGCGCGCACGGCGGCAGCGATCTGCTCGCCGCCGACGTGGCGACTGGGCAGGTGCGGTGGAAGACCGATGCCGGCGAGAACCCGATGCCGGGCGGCTGCCAGCTCAGCGGGCACGCCCAGGTGCTGCGTGGTCAGGTCTACGCCCTCGCGCAGTGCGACGCCGGGGCAGCGCCCGAACTGGTGATGCTCGGGGGTGTGGATTCGCCGACGGTGATCCGGGTGGCGCCGCTGGACGGCTGCCGTGCCGGTATCTCGTACAAGACGCTCTCCGGGGTACTGACCGGGGACACCCATCACCTGGTGGTCGGCTGTCACATGTCGACCGCGGGAGCAGGCACCAGGCTGTTCACGTTGGGGGCCGGGCGGCACTCGCTGACGCCGGTAGAGGTCTCCGGCGTCGCCGTCAACGCGGTCGGCTTCGAATACGGTGGTGCGCGGCCACCGGAGAACATGGTGCTGACCAAGGACACCCTGTACCTGCTCAACGGTGAGAACTCCGCGGTGAGCGCCCGGAACAACGGCGTCGCCGCCATCGACCCGGACACCGGCCGGATGCAGTGGACCAGCACCGTGGCGGGCTCGACCAACGTGACACTGCTGGCGGCCACCGAGTCCGGTGTGGACTTCGTGGCGGACGGCGGTGGCCAGCCCGCGCTCTACACCGCGACCGGTGGCGGCCAGCCCGCGAAAATCCGCGCCTTGAACGCCGAGCAGGCCAAGGCCTTCCCCGGTTCCACCGTCCAGCCCCCGCAGAGTGCGCGGGTCGGCGGCTACCTCGTCAGCGGATTCCCCGGGTCCTTGAGCGACAACGAGACCGTCGTCGGTGCGATGCCTGCCGAAGGCCCCTGAATCGCCGGAGCAGGTTGCCCCGCACCAGAGAATCCGATCTTCCGGAGCACGACCGGCGGGCGGCTGCTAGCTTCCGCGTCATGGTGGACCGCAGTGACAGCACGGCTTTCCGGACGCTGGTGACCAACGCCTCGAGCGGCATTCTCCTGTTCGGCATCACGCCGCCCCGCCTGAGCACCACTCCCGAACGGATCCGGGAGATCACCGCGGCCACCCTGGGACGGCTGGCCGACCTCGACGTGGACGGTCTGGCGCTCTACGACATCGACGACGAAAGCGACCGTAATCCGGCGGAGCGCCCGTTTCCCTACCTGCCGACCATGGATCCCGCCACCTACCATGCGGAATACCTCGACGGGTGGAACCGCCCCGCGATCATCTACCGGTGCGTCGGCAAATACGCCGAGGCCGAACTGCGGACCTGGCTGCGGACAGCGGATCCGGACCGGGTGCACGGTGTCTTCGTCGGTGCGTCGTCGAAGGACAAGCCGGTGCTGACCAGCCTGTCCGAGGCACAGGCCCTGCGCCGGGAAGTCCGTCCGGACCTGCTGCTCGGCGGCGTCGCCATCACCGAGCGCCCCGAGGAACATCTGCGACTGATCACCAAGCAGGAGGCGGGATGTGCGTACTTCATCTCGCAAGTCGTCTACAACGCCGACGCGGCGAAGAGCATGGTCTCGGACTACTTCTACGCCTGCCGCGAGCGGCGGCTCACGCCCAAGCCCGTCCTGTTCACGCTTTCGGTGTGCGGCTCGATGAAGACGCTGGCATTCCTCAAATGGCTCGGCGTCGACGTCCCGCGCTGGCTCGAGAACTCCCTGCGCCACGCGGACGACACGCTGGCCGAGTCCTACGAGCACTGCGTGGCGACCGCGCGGGACCTGGCCGCCTTCTGCCGCAAGCTCGGCATGCCGTTCGGCTTCCTCGCCGAGAGCGTGTCCATCCGCAAGGTCGAGATCGAGGCGTCGGCCGCCCTCGCCGGCGAGCTGAGCCGGCTGCTCGAACGCGACCGGCCGGCCGGGTGAAGCCACGCGGGAACACGCGATTGCCTGGTCCGGTGGTTACCACGGATCAGGCCGGCTCACGGTTCGGCGGACTCGACGTGGCGCCCTCGAGCTGGTCGGCAACCGGAGCGGCCCGCCGGTCCACGAAGGCGCACACGGTGATCACCCCGGCCAGGAAGGCTGTGGCCGCGGCGAGCAGCCGTGCCTCCGGGTAGCCGCCGGCCAGGAGATACGCCGGACCGGCGAGCACGGCGCCGCCGAGCAGCGCGGCGGCCAGTTCGCCGAGCAGCGCACGCCCTGGCGCGCGGCCGGTGCCGAGGACGAGCGCGGCCACGACGACCGTTACGCCGGCAACGGTGGCCAGTGCCGGAAGGCCGAAGTTCAGTCCGTACCGAATGGCCAGCGCTGGTACGAAGAACACCACGGCCAGCCACTTCGCCGAGCGGATCAGCACGGTCAGTCCCGGACCGGCGCGGCGGTCCGGGACCCGTCGGGCGAGCACGCGCGCCGGCACGAGTACCGCCGTGGCGATCACGGCACCCGGTAACACCGCGGGTACGTGGCCGAGGTTGTACAACAGGGCGCTGTCGTAGACGGCCAGCACGAGCCAGCCCAGTGCGCCGGCCGAGACGAGGAACAGCAGCAGATCCGGCAGCGACCGGACCCGCCTGCCGGTGTCGCCGGCGAACCGGGACACCCACAGCGGGACCGCGATTCCCGACGCCGCGCGGATCAGCAGATCCTGCTGGGTGGTCCATGGATTGCGCAGTTCCCACTCGATGAGGCAGAACGTGATCGTGTAGGCAACCGACGCGGGCCAGACCAGCCGCACCGCGCGCCGATACGCCCCGGCGTCAAGCCAGCGGCACACCGTCAGGTAGGCGAAGACGACGAACGGCAACTCCAGAAATGACGAGACCCGGAACAGGCTGACCGACAGCAGGCCGGGCTCGGGGAACCAGCCGGGTATCGGACCGAGGCCGGCCAGATCGAACCAACCCGGTGGGACGTAGCGGCTGATGAAGGTGGCGTCCCCGTGGTGCACGCGGTCCACGTAGACGGTGAACAACACCTGGTTGAGGTAGAGCAGCGCGATGACGGCGAGCAACCAGCGGACCGGGTTTCCCCGCCCCCGCAACGGCGTGCCGGACAGCCTCCTCGGGCGCCACACCGCGAATACGGCGGCACCCACGATCACCGCGCCAAGCACCAGCCGACCCACGACGCCAGGCTAGCCGCAACACCTTTCCGGGCTGGTGCGGCAACTTCGAGCGGCTGCTGAACTGCCGGCAACCATTGCCGGCGGACGGGGCCGCGAAACCACCGTACAATCCAGCCGGGTTCCGGACGGACGAACTGGGGGAGCACGGTGAGCGGTATCAGGGTGTTGGTGGCGGGGGCGAGCATCGCGGGGCCCGCGCTGGCCCATTGGTTGCGCCGGCGGGGAGCCGAGGTGACCGTGGTGGAGCGGGCTCCCGGGTTGCGCCCCGGCGGTCAGGCGGTGGACGCGCGCGGGGTGGCCAAAGAGGTCATCCGGCGGATGGGGCTGGCCGCGGCGGTGCGCGCGGCCTGCACGGACACCGCCGGCGCGCACACCGTGGACGTCGACGGGAACGTGCTGGAGACCTACCGCGCCGAGGACGACGGCGGCGACGGGTACATCGCGGAAATCGAGATCCTGCGCGGAGACCTGTCCCAGGTGCTCTACGACGACACCCGCGACAGTGTCGAGTACATCTTCGGCGACCGGATCGCCGAACTCACCCAGGACGCGGACGCGGTCGACGTGACCTTCGCGAGCGGCGACCGGCGGCGCTTCGACCTGGTGGTCGGGGCGGACGGGCTGCACTCGGCGTTGCGCGCGATGGTCTTCGGGCCGCGCGAGCGGTTCATCCGCCACCTCGGGCTCGTGCTGGCCTTCTACAGCGTGCCCAACGAGTTCGGGCTGGACCGCTGGTTCATCGAGTACCAGGACCAGGAGTCCGCGCGTTCCGCCGGCCTGCGGCCCATCCAGGACGCCACGCAGGCGATGGCCATGTTCGCCTTCCCCGCGGCCGAATTCGACGTCGACTACCGCGATGTCGAGGCCCAGAAGCGCCTGCTGCGCGAGCAGACGGCCGGCCTGGGCTGGCTGACCCCGCGCATCCTCGCGCACCTGGACGACACTCCGGACTTCTACCTCGACCAGGTCGCCCAGGTGGTGATGGACCGCTGGTCGAACGGACGGGTGGGGCTGCTCGGCGACGCGGCGTTCAGCGC